>CAZONZ010000571.1:0-2442 GCA_964581005.1 uncultured bacterium | reverse complement strand
GCAACTATGAAACTAGGACGCTGGATCGGGCTCTGGTGGGTGTGCCTCGCCGCACTTGTCCTCACAGCCTGTGGTCATCCTTCCCTTGCTTCAACCTACGACAGCATTGTTGTGAACTTTGCCGATGATGTCACCCCGGCTCAGATCGCCTCGATCGAGCGCTCCTACGACATCGATCTGGTTCTCAATAGCCCCAGTGATTATGCTCACGCTGAGGAACTCTATCGGTTTACTATCGATCCCCATCATTCCCGCGCCAATCGCCGTCTGATCAAGCGATTAACCAAGGAAGTGGCGATCGAATATGCCGAACCTAATTACATCTACTCAGCGACGTTCACCCCTAACGATGAGCTGTTCTCGCAACAGTGGAATCTGCAAGCGATCGACATGCCTGCAGCGTGGGATGTGACGGCAGGATCTGGTGTAACGGTAGCTGTGATCGATACTGGGGTCACTCAGGTTTCGGATCTGGCTGAGACCGAGTTCGTTCCAGGCTATGACTTTGTTGAAGATAATGCGGATGCCACCGATCTGCATGGTCACGGGACACATGTTGCTGGCACCATCGCCCAATCCACCAACAATTCTTTGGGGGTTGCAGGTGTAGCCTACCAAGCCAAGATCATGCCGATCCGAGTCCTGGATGGCAACGGGTTTGGCAATGTGGCGGATATTTCTGAAGGGATCCGTTATGCCGCTGATCATGGGGCCACGGTGATCAATATGAGCTTGGGTGGACGCCAACCTACCAGCTTGATGCAAGAAGCTGTCACCTATGCCTACCAGAAAGGCGTAACCGTGATCGCTGCAGCAGGTAACGAAAATTCTGATCAGGTCAGTTTCCCAGCCCGCTATGAGCATGTGATCGGGGTGTCAGCCCTTGGACCTACTGCTGAGAAAGCGCCTTACTCGAACTATGGGGTTGGGGTGGATCTCTCTGCTCCCGGCGGTGCCAAGACTCCCGATCATCCAGAGTGGGGGATCTTGCAGCAAACGATCAATCGCCGCAATCCTCGTCAAGCTGAATTTGCTTACTTCCAGGGCACCAGTATGGCGGCTCCCCACGTTGCGGGTGTGGCTGCGTTGATCCAGGCTCAAGGGGTGACTCAGCCGGATCAAGTGGAGCTGGTTCTGAAGCGATCGGCGACCCCGGTTGAAAATGACAAACAAAACTACTTTGGGGCTGGACGGCTAAATGCTCAGCAGGCCGTCGTTCGAGCTCAGGCTCAGGAAGACGAACATCCGCTGATGCTCTGGCTCAAAGACTTCCTCAAGTACATGGCTGACAATGGCTATCTCAATCCTCGCTTCTGGCTGGATGGTGGCGCGATCGCCTTGATCCCGAAACTGTTGATCGTTTTGGGTGGCTACATCATTACGATCCTGATCCGCTGGTGGCTGGCTCCCAAGCGCTTGAGCTTCTCCTTGCCTTTGGTCGGCGGTGTGATCCTGGGCAGCTCTGGACTGTTTGTGTTGCAGGGAATGGCGGTTGCAGGAGCTCCCCGTTGGCCACTGCAGATCCTGGGCAGTTCAGTGCCGGAAATGGGAACCGCGTTAGCTCAGACCAGTGCCTTGAACCCGTTGTTTGCCAGTGTGTTGATCCCCTTGGTGCTGATCATCTTCTTCCTGGGACATCGGCAGCTGCGTTGGGTGGCGATCGGTTTGGCGGCAGGGATGGCTTCACACCTGCTCTTGTCGGGAACCGTGTTCTATGAGGGCGTGGTATGGTTTGGATCGTTCTCCTCCTGGTTTGGACGCAGCTACTTAATCCTGAATGGATTGCTCTGTCTGGGTCTGGCCTACTTGGCGGCTCAAACCACGCTTCAACCTACGCCGCAGTCCCGTTCCACCGCGTTGACGATCAAGTCCTAATGCAAGAATTTCACGGCACGATTGAATTCCTGGATATCGAAGGCGGTGTCTGGGTGCTGACGACCGCTGCAGGAGAGCACTACGCTTTATTTCGAGCCCCTGCAGCCCTGCTTCAAGAGGGGTTAGAGGTGACGATCACGGGCCAGATTAAATCAGACATGATGACCGTTGCCCAGGTAGGTCCGGTGCTGGAAGTGATCCACTTTAGCCCCCAACAAGGATCGGGATCTGAGTGATCAGGTTAGAGATCTGGATCATCTTTAATCGAGATCTTTAAAAGCCCTGTGTCTCTCTGGCACGGGGCTCAAGTATTTTTGTTGCATTGAGTCTCCGCTAAGCTGATTGTAGGTTTTGAGGTAGAGCGATGATCCTTGCTGTTCAGCGATTAACTCTGGAAGCGTACCTTGCTTTGGATGATGGTAGCGATCAACGCTATGAGTTAGTTGACGGAGAGCTAGTGGAGATGCCCCCAGAAGCCGATCGAAATAATATCCTTGCCCTTTATGTGCTCTCCGAGTTTCTCAAGCTGGTTCCCATTCGCTGCATTCGTCATAAAGATACAGAACT
>CAZONZ010000570.1:0-2450 GCA_964581005.1 uncultured bacterium | reverse complement strand
AATATGCTCCTCGACCCCTAATGACTTATCGCTCCCCGAACCCCTCAAAGGTTAATAAGCTTGCCATTCGGATCTGGACTAGGCTGGTCATCGTTACAATAAGTGAAAGTACTTAACAGGATCACGCGCCTAGTAACAAGCCTGGTACTATAGAGAGGCTCTGAACGGTTAGTGGACTTGTTATTAGGCTAGTGTCCTTTGATCCTAACGTGTTGCCCTGCCTTGAAGCGATTCGATGGGGGCAAAGCTATGGATTGAGTGTGGGGAATGAACTCTGGAAAGGTTGTAGAGGTTTCAGTGGTAAGACTCGATCGGCAACTCGATGGATGGCACATGATGCTCCAAATGCTCAAAATCTTTAGTGTGTGTTTGTGTAGTTCTATCCTGGTGTGTGGAGGGTGGAGCAATCCTGCCCTGGCTCAAGCGGATCCAACCGTCTGGCGGCAACAAGTGATCTATCTGCTGCTAATGGATCGGTTTGAAAACGGGGATCTGGGGAATGATCAGTTAGCTGAGGAAGAATGTGTGTATCCCAACCCGGAACGAATGTTTCATGGCGGTGATTTTGTTGGGTTGCAGCAACGGATCGACTATCTGCAGGAGTTAGGAGTGACAGCAGTCTGGTCTACCCCTGTGTATGAACAGGTGACGGATGTTGTTGCAACACGAGGCTGCCCTTATCACGGATACTGGCCCAATTTAACGATCCCTTATACAGGTCAGTTGGAACCTCGCTTTGGTACAGAGGCTGAATTCTCGGCTCTATTGCAGGATCTAGAGGCCCATAATATTCGCTACATCATGGATATGGTAGTCAATCATTCTGGCTACGGAGCTGATCTACTCACCCTTCGCCCCAACTGGTTTCGTCCAGGATCGAATGAATGTCAACGACTTGAATCAGGCCAGATTGCTTGTGGTTTAACTCTTCCTGATCTGCTAACCCCCACAATAGGCCCTGATCTAAGACGCCCCTGCTTAGACCAAGGTCCAGAATTGATCTATTGCCCCTTATTTGGCCTCCCGGATTTGATCCAAGAAGATCCGGAGGTTTCCCAGTATTTAACCGATATGGCCCAACTCCTGATCCGTAAATACCTAATGCATGGCATCCGAGTTGATACGGTGCGACATATAGAAGTTGATTATTTTACCGATACCTGGATCCCTGCCGTTCAGGAGGCCAAACCCGATCTATTTCTAGTAGGGGAAGCACTTTACGATCATCCTGAAGTTCCAGCTCAGATCCTGACACCGTATTTACAGGCAGGATTTGATTCGATGTTCAACTTCCCGTTGCGTTCGGCTTTGGAGGAAACCTTTGCTCGTGATGGATCGGTGAGTCTGGTAGCCAGCAAAATGCGGGAAGGGATCGCGGAGTATGGATTAGATCGGGCCTTAATGATGACGAACTTACTAGACAATCATGATATGTCTCGCTTTGTCAGTATTATTGAAAATCATGTTGGCTTTGCTGAGCAGCCTGGACATGCTGAGGCGATCCGACAACGGTATCACTTAGCCTTGGCCTTGTTGTTTACATTACCCGGCATTCCTCAACTGTACTACGGTAACGAGATTACGATGATGGGTAAAGGCGATCCATTAACCCGCCGAGATATGCCGGACTGGGCTTGGAGCGCTGAAGGACGGGTCCAAAATCCAACTGCAGGCAAGTTTTTACCCCAGGCTGAGATCACCTTTACCTATGTCCAGCGATTGATTCAGCTTCGCCAGCAAAACCCAGCCCTGTTTAATGGATACTATGCTGAGCTCTTCCGCCAATGGGATCCTGCTGCCTCCAATGTCTATGCGTTTTTCCGAGGGGATGGTGATAATCGGATCCTGACGATTGTGAATAATAGTCTGCAACCCACAGGTTCTTTGTTTATCCCCATTCAGGGAGTTTCGGATCTGAAACCTGCCGATCGGCAAGCTCTCGCCGATGGGGCCGAATGGATCGAGCTGTTGGAGGCTGGTGCTCCAGCTAGAGTTCACGTTTCGCGGGGTGAGATTCAGATCAATCTTCCTGCCAAAACAGTAGGGATCTATCAACACCAAACAGTGGGAAGTTAGAGATCTTTGGATGATTAAAAATCTCCCGAATCGTTTGGATCTTTCTGAAGACTGAAGAGAACGAAAAGAGGATCAACTTCAAGATCAAGGGCGTCTTTCCAGGCGTCGTCGTAGTGGGCGGTGTCGGTGTCGGTTATGGGTGATCGTTGGCTAACCGAGGATGAGGTTGGATCCGCTCTTGGAGCCCTTGTCGTTGTAAATAGTGTCGGTGTAAATAGTGTCGGTGTCAGTCATGGGACTGCTCAGATTGAAGCTGGTGGATCCGATCGCTCCTGCAGATCTGGGGTCAACCCTAGACTCGATCCCATTGCCGCAGGGGTTGACGCTCATCCAACCAACCGTTGGTATGGTTGGAGATTCTTGACTCATCGACT
>CAZONZ010000569.1:0-2457 GCA_964581005.1 uncultured bacterium | reverse complement strand
CGAGGCCGGGGGGCTACCGGGATCTTCGCTTGGGGGATCGGAGGCGGAGGAGATTCAACTTCATCGAGGAAATAGAGGATCGCCGATCGGACACCTCGATCAGATTCTTTGTAGGTGTTGGATCCGGTTTGGGCTAGGCGATCTTGGAGAACGGGGTAGGCAGGGCGGTATTGCTTGAGGCGGAGTGCGTGGACAGCTTCTCGACGGGTGTCTGGGGTTTTGGTGTCATTGATCGCAAGTTGCTGCACTAGGGTTTCCATCTGATCGGTGTCGTAGTTCTGGATGACTTCAGGTTGAGTAAAGTTGAACCCACTACGGGTGGCGACCGAGGGCTGAGACTCTTGGGCTGAGGGGGGCGGGGAGGGAGGAGTAGTATCGGTAGGGGTGGCAGGAACTTGATCTTCGGGGAGGATCGTTTCTTCCAAGCGAACTTCTAAGGCTGGGACATCGAGCTCAGAGGCAAAACTCGCCCAAAGGGTGTTGTTCTGTTGACGGAAGAGATCTTCAGCACGCCGGAATTCAGCTAGGGCCTCTGGGTAGGCTTGTTGAGTGCGGCGGACGGTGGCTAGTCCATAGTGAGCGCTGCTAAAGCTGTCATCGAGTTCCAGGGCTCGTTGGTAATACCGGATCGCTTCATCCAGTTTGGCTTTGGCCAGATCCGTCAAGGCAATCGGAGCAAGTTGATCGGCGGACCAAGGGGAAGCTGGATCCAAGATCGAGGTGCCAAGGTGGGTGTCAGAGGAGCCAAACCAGGAGGATTGAGGGATAAAGGGGGAGGCTGCGACAAGGAAGGCCCGCTGCACAAGAGTTGGTTTGGGTAGAGTTGCCGCAAAGGTCTCGATCTGGGCCTGGAGATAAGCTGAGGCAGCAGGGGCTAGTTGGCCAATGGCTTGGATCGGATCGGGGGCTTGAGCTGTGCGGCGAGCGGTTTGTGCAATGGTGTATTCGACATAACCCAGATCGTTGAAGGCTTTGGGATCTTCTGGATCGAGATCGGTAACGGTTTGATAGTTTTGTTCGGCTTGAGCGTAGTCTTCAAATTCGGTGAAATAGACCAGTCCCCGGTTAGCGTAGGCAGTTGGGTAATTGCGGCTTTGGCGATCGGCCTCTTGAGTGGCTTCAGTTAGGGAGTTTAGGGCTTGATCGGGTTTTTCATCCAGGTATTCTGCCACGCCACGACCGTTGTAGCCGCGCTCTCGAAAGCTGAAATCGACTTCTGGAGCAACCGATCGATCAAACGATCCGATCGCAGATGGATACTCTTGTTGGTGGGTCTGAGTCAGTCCCTGCAGGTAGTAGCCTTGGCCGTAGCGATCATTCAAGCTGGTTGAGGTCTCAAAACTCTGCAGGGCATCGGTGTAATCGGACTGAGCTAGTTGAGTGATCCCTAAATTGTTGTAAACCTCTTCCGGCTGGACTCGATCTAGAGCTTCGGGTCGGATCGAGAATTCCTGAACGGATTTTTGATAGTTCTCAGTAGCGAGATCGAGATTGCCAAGGTGATCGTAGGCCACCCCCAGATCGTAGAGAGTGTCGGCATCATAAGGATTGATCTCTAGGGCCTGGGTGAAAATATCGACGGCATCTTGATAGCGTTCCAACCGCACTAGCGCCCCACCCAGATAATCGAGAGGCGCAATCGCACGAGGATTGATCTTGAGGGCAGCCAGGAACTGTTCAGCGGCGGCTTCGTAGTTGCCCTGGTTGTAATATTCAACACCTTGGTTATGGAGCTGATCGATCGATTGGGGTTGAGCAGGCCGGAGTTGGATCCCGATCAGAGCAATCACTACCAAGATCGAGATTCCCACAAAGTAGATCCGCCGGAGAATTCGGAGGGAGAGTTGCCGATGAATCTGCCAGCGCTGGATCGGAGTATGCATAGCTGACACCTTTTACAGAGATAAAGAGTTGAGGAGGTTGCTACGTTGAATGCTATCAAATGGGAACTGGGGCTGTTGTCAAGCGAGTTCTCATGAACTTCAGTTTAGAGTGTTGGATCCTTAATCCATGTGATCCAGATCCGCTACCCCTGACACCAGGGTCGATCAGAAGACTTCTCTAATGTAGCCAATCACGTTCTAGATCGAAAACCGCAACATGGCAATGTGTTGACAGTGGGCCTGGGTGCCAACATCACTCACCGGACCAGCAAACCAAGGTGCTACCCTTGCTATCCTTGTCCCCAAGTTCATCGTTCTGATCAGTCAATGCAACTATTAGACTTCACTCAACAAAGCAGTTCAGGTTATGTATGCAAGAGTTTTTGATTCCCAAAATAACTTAGTCACTTACATCAACCGCTTAATTATGGAACCAAGTCAAGGTCCCAGCCGATTGGAACAATAGCTGATCAAACTCAGGGATGGGGAGGATGTTTGTTGGAAATAGCCTTAGTGTCACGAGGTGAACTACCCCGCCCACAAGGGGACGGGGCTTCCCAACTCAACAGCAACC
>CAZONZ010000568.1:0-2462 GCA_964581005.1 uncultured bacterium | reverse complement strand
TGATCGGAGCTTATTCGGTCGGATCTGCAGAGTCTTGAGAGTCTTGGGCAGAGTCATCCGGTTCTTCAGGAGAGGCTACAGATTCTGGAGCTGGATCAACAGGTTCGGCTGGGGTCTCAGCTTGTTCTTCTGCAGATGCCTCAGGTTCTTCTGCAGATGCCTCAGGTTCTCCAGTAAAGGCAGGATCGGTAGGTTCTGCAGGATCTGAGGTAGAAGAATCGGTGACTTCAGCGGCGGCAGGATCAGCAGGAGACGAATCATCTTGATCATCGATCATTGGGGACGGTGTGGCCTGGTTGAGCTGGGTGTAGAACGTGGCTAGCTGATCGACTTGAGCTTTCTGCTGGGTTGGAGCCAGATCACGGGCTTGATCAAAGAGAGACTGGGCTGTGGCTCGACCTTCCTCGTCTTGGCTGATCGTACTCAGAAGAATGGCTTTGCTTAACACAGGTCGGAAGTCGGTTCCATCAAGAGCGATCACGTCGTCATAGATCTGAAGGGAGGTGTCAACCTGGCCGGATCGAGCGTAAGCCATCCCTAGTTGCAATAGCAGGTCAGGATCTTTGGGGCGACCTTCCAAGCGTTCTTCAATCAGCGTGACTGCTTCTGCCGGATCCCCCACTTCCATCTCAGCGGTGATCAGTTCCTGAAAAATGGTTGGATCGTCAGGATATTGATCGTACAGGGCTCGGAATTGGTTAATGGCGGCTTCTCGATCCCCCGTTTGAGCCAGCAGCTGACCTAGTAGTAAGGCCAGGGACTGATCCTCAGGTTGTAATTCCACCAACCTCTGCAGAGGGACGATCGCTTCAGCAAAGTCCTGTCGTTGCAGTTGAGCCTCCATCAGGCCCAGCAGTGCATTAATGTTGTCAGGTTCCCGCTCTAGCACAGCTTGATAGCCATCGATCCGAGCGATCAATTGCTCATCAGCCAGCTGTTGTTGGGATCCATTGGCCTGATCTTGATCGAGAACTTGCAGCAATGGGGTAAGAGAAAGGATCAATAAAGCACCAACTGCCGCTACGATAAATGTCACTTTGACCACCGAAAACCAGCGACTTGATTTACTCACGAGATGTTCTCCCCCCTCCAGCTAGAGACCTATCCAAGCAGATGTAGTCTAATGCAGCATCTCCAGCTTTGGAAAGAGGGTTATCGGCTGGATCGATCCCTCCATGCTCCTGCGCTACACTGACAGTGCTTTGTCCCCGGCTTCCATGTCTCGATCCTCCTTCCAAACCTGTTTTGTTTTAGGCGTGCCGGTGCATGTCCCGATCGCTGTCGATTCCCAGCCCAGTTTGCCGCACTACCTGAGGTGGCTGCAGCACCGGATCACAGCCGCTCAAGGAACCCATGTCATGACCTGTAATGCAGAAATGGTGATGCTAGCCCGCCGCGATCCCGACTTTGCTGATCTCTTACACCAAGCGGATCTGATCACCCCCGATGGAGCAGGAGTCGTCTGGGCCTTGGGACGCCAACAGGTGTCAGTTAGCCGCACCCCTGGGATCGAACTGGCCGAAGCCTTAATTGGATCCGCCTCTGATCATCACTGGCGATTGGCCTTCGTGGGCGGAGCGGAAGCGGTTGCCGATCAAGTCACCCAGCGCTGGCAGCAGACCTATCCTCAACTCAGCCTGATCAGTCATCATGGCTATTTCAATCGTGATCAAGAAGCTGAATGGCTCCGTCAACTCCAGGACTATCAGCCTGATCTTGTTCTGGTAGGGTTGGGAGTTCCACGCCAAGAGTATTGGATTCAGCAGCAGCGATCCCTCCTCCCCCAGGCCACCTGGATCGGTGTTGGCGGCAGCTTTGATATTTGGGCTGGGATCAAAACTCGTGCGCCGCAATGGTTACGCGATCGACAGTTGGAATGGTTGTATCGTCTTTATCGAGAACCCTGGCGGTGGCGGCGCATGTTAGCTCTCCCCCATTTTGCATGGCAAGTTCTGCGCTCCTCGTAATTTAGGGATCTTCACTGGATCATGATCCTCCACCTCTTTGTATCCTCTTTGTATCCTCATTAAGTATCCTCATTAAGTATCCTCATTAAGGAAGCCCGGATCTTCAGGTTCTAGATATCTGCTTCTCCGTACCTGCTGATCCACTCCTGTGCCATGCCGTGTCATCTCAGCTGTGAAGGAGTCAATCCGTGGTCCGTCAACGCAGCGTTCCTCACCCACCCCCCACCCATCCTCCGATCCCCTCCACGAGCTCTAATCGTGCAGAATCCTGGCCCCCCCAGCGCCGATCCATTGGGATCCCGCCGATCTCCAACGACACTGATCAATGGCCCCCCCTGAGTCGCAAGATCCCTTATAGTCACGGCTACAGTAACGGCACAGCCTTTCATCCTCCTGTAGAATCCTTCCCCAGCCCCGATCCATCCCCTGAACCGGTGCTCGTCCAACCCCCATCCCCCCCGATCTCGGCGGTATCCCCTCCGGCGCTTGACGTTG
>CAZONZ010000567.1:0-2463 GCA_964581005.1 uncultured bacterium | reverse complement strand
TTCCTGTGACGAATGGGGTTGTTCTACAGTTAGAGGCATCGGTTCCTGCCGGAGTTGCCAATCGTAATCCCATCTTTGATATTCAGATCCGCAATCTCAATCAAAGTATCGTCACGCAACTGACTGCAGCCCAACTCTCCACGATTCCAGTGCTGAATCCCAGTGCTATTGCAGGTCAAACTCAGCTTAATTTAGCGTTCACGATCCCGTTTCTGAATGGATTAGGCGCTAGTTTTAACACCGGAGATACGTTGGTGATCTCGCTGGGATTGGTGGATCAAGCTGGAACTCCCTTGATCGTTGAAGCTTCTCCCTGCGTTGCCCAAATTGATCGAGGATCGTTGCCGCCCGATGAACCGGATTCCAGTAGTTTGCAAGCGATTGATCAAGTATCCCTCACCGTTTTGCGTTTAGTTTTGGCTCAGACAGGATCAACGGGGATTGTTGGATTTGGTCCGAATCAGGGGCTCTCTGGAAATGTTCTCTCTAGCCAGTTTTTACCCAATGGGATCATTCCTGTAACTCCTGGTGTTGGCGATCCTCCTAACTGTGGTCCGAGTCGGATTTTTACATCCAATGACCCAGCCGTTTTTGTCACAAATCAACAGACAGGGTTCTTTGTACCTGTTGTGCCACCGGATGCTGATCTGAATGTTTTACCGGATGCCATTCCAGGATCTCTCAATCCCGGCAGTGTTTTACGGATCCCGATCACACTTTCAGGGCAGCAAGTCACCATTACCCGAAATCCTAATGATATTTTGATCGCTCAGATTAGTCCTGCGAACTTCGACGAGCTTTATCGGATTAATTTCTTTGAGACCCGTGTGATCGATGTTGTGTCTGGAAGCTGCATTATCGATAGCGCCACAGGGATCCCAGAAGCCACCTTTTCACCCGTATCCACATCCGTTTCAGGGGTGTTGGGATCGGCAACTGTTCTGTTTACTCTGCGGGGATCGGAGGGAGGGAATAATGAGCCTAATCAAGGAGATTTGATCGGGATTGAGTTGGAGACCGAGACAGCTTTATCGGAGGGATTGGTGGCTTCTGAGGATCCTCGCTTTTCGGGGATCTTGAATTTGTTTGATGCGAGTGGAAATCAGGTTCGTACAGACGCGACTTTAGTTTTTGATCAAATTCGAGGGCAACCCACTCTTGGAGCGCTCATGGAACTACCAACAAACCCCGATGGCAACATTGCCTCAACGGTTCCACCTTATATCTCTGACAACAATCGGTTTTTCCCAGATTTTCCCTGTCCTGCGACGGCAACGAATAATCTGGCCTGTGGCCGTTTCCAATTTAATCAGCCGTTTGCCCCGACCGAAACTTCTGATCTGTTAGTCATCAGTGGATCCTTTGTAGGCCGTTTAGTTCCTTAGAGGCCAGTCATGGTGAGAGGGAGGATGGCCAGAGATCCTAACATCGCTGGCTTCAGGGCTAATCGATCCTGAAGAGGATGAGAGCGCAAGTTAAGGGATCCTCTCGCACTTCTAGGGGGGTTATGGCGGTATGATCCACTCAGATCCGTTCAGATCAGTTGATGATAAGGAAGCATCGTGGCAAGCATCGAAGAAAAAGCAGTTGTGCGGGACTATTTTAATTCCACTGGGTTTGAGCGTTGGCGGCGGATTTATGGAGAGGAGGACGTCAATCGGGTTCAGTTGGATATTCGCAAGGGCCATGCGCGGAGTGTCGAAACGGTGTTGGAGTGGTTGGGGGATATTACCGATCAGACGATCTGTGATGCAGGCTGCGGCGTTGGCAGTTTGAGTCTTCCTCTAGCCCAGCGTCAAGCACGAGTCTACGCTAGCGATATTTCCGATCAGATGGTGGCAGAGGCCAAACAACGGCAGCAGGATCTCTTGGGACCAACGGATAATCCCCAGTTCTCAGTGTCCGATCTAGAGTCGATCACGGACCAGTATGACATTGTGATTTGTCTGGATGTGATGATCCATTATCCAGAAGACGATGCGCTGCGAATGCTGAGCCATTTGACAGAATTAGCCAAGACTCGTCTGATCTTTAGCTTTGCGCCTAAAACGCCCTTGTTGACTGTGTTGAAAAAGATCGGGGAATTTTTCCCTGGTCCCAGTAAAACAACGCGGGCCTATCAGCATCGAGAAAAGGTGTTGGTCGATCATCTCGCCACTCTGGGTTGGACCGTGAAGCAACGGGCCACGATCGGATCTCAGTTCTACTATGCGTGGATCTTGGACATGCAACCTCAAAACTGAAGCTGTGGTAGTCCTGATCAGGTTAGGATCCTGGCGCAAGAAACCTAGTACCCTGTCAGGTCAGAATTGATGGGTAAAGATGCTTCAGTTTAATCCGTGCATCAGCTGTTGTAAAACGCCAATCAATGGTGCGGCATTGCTCATTTCGTCGTTGTTCCCATGCCCCTACCTCTCGTTGTAAAGTCTCTCGGTCCGGGATGCGTTGCTCCAGACATTGACG
>CAZONZ010000566.1:0-2484 GCA_964581005.1 uncultured bacterium | reverse complement strand
AAAGCTCTGGCTTGGTCGCCGCAAATACAGCACGCACAACCGTTTCCGCACTCACACCTCGCTGGATCCCACCCTCCTGTTGAACTCGGAACAAAAACGTTTCTGCATCGAAGATCAAAGGCTGGCGCAACCGACTCACGATCCGCACCAGGGGGTTGGTATCTCGCCAAAGATCCGCAATCGTACATTGCAGAGCTCGATCGTGGCTACTTTGGGATGCATTCAGAGCAGGCTTATCCAGCTCAGCCGTCACGCGATCCACCACTGAGTTCGGCATCAGATCGCGCATCGTCCGAAACACAACTTCACTCACATCCCTGGCATCGTACACGTCATCCAGGCCACTTTGCAGTTTGATCTTTTCCAGAAAAGCTGACCCCGACGGGGTTTCAGACTCAGGCATCGGCACAGCTGTCATGATCGGCTCCCTAAACACTTTACCTAATGTAACGTTTTGTAAACGGGATCGCTACACAGCGGCACCGGGTTGGATCAAGCAGTCGTAAGCGCTTCAGCCCTTGATCCATGGTGATCTGTAGGATTGGCTTAGGGTTGGGAGCATCATCAGTCCTGTTTGGCGACTCGATCGTGATCTGAGTGGGCAAGAAATCAGATCTACCCGTCTTGTTCGCACAGAAGCTGACTTTGACGGTTCGATAGAAGGGCAGATCGTGGATGCAACTTTAGTCCCAGTGCCAAAGCAAAGATAATTAATCGAAGTGCCCTAATAGATACTGATCCCTACGCCAAAGAAAGCTGCCTTGCCCAATGTGAAACGTCTTATCAGCAATCCGATCTTTAACGAATAGCGTTCAGCGTTGACGAGCTTGACTATAACGTTCCAGAACTCGGACCAATAAGGATAACAGAAGAGTCAAACTCAAGTAGAGCAAGGCCGTCATCGTCCACCCACCAAAGGTATCGAAGGTACGGGAGACGTAGAAACGAGTTTGCTGGGTGAGTTCAGCGACCCCGATCACACTCGCTAGGGATGAATCTTTCAAGAGGGCAATAAAATCGTTGCCGAGAGGGGGCAAAATGATCCGAAACGCTTGCGGTAATACAACATAGATCATTGTCTGAAAGGGTGAGAGCCCTAATGCCCGTGCTGCCTCTCGTTGACCGCGTGGGATCGCTTCAATTCCCGATCGATAGACTTCAGCTAGATAAGCTCCATAGCTCAAGGCCAAGGCCGCAATCGCTCGTAAAATGTCGGATCGGACGTTAATCTTAGGACTGATCACAAAGGCAACATACAGGATCACAACCAGGATCGGGATCCCCCGCATGATCTCGACGTAGAGGGTTGCAAGGGTATGGACAATTGGATTTTTAGAGGTGCGACCAATCCCGACGATCAGGCCGATCAACAGTGCCAGTAGATAAGCAGACACGGAGATCAGAACTGTTAAGCGCAGACCGACCGCCAGGATCCCTAGAACTTCTTGCGATTCCTCCGAGAGCAGGATCGAGATAATCACCCCGATCGCTCCCAAGATCATGATCGCTAACCACAAGGGCACAGCTTGGAGCCGTTGCAAACTGATCCACTTGGCCAAGCCTACCTTACTCAAGACCACTCTCCGGTAGACCCTTGACAGCTTCAGCGGGGAGTCCCCAGGTTTCAGCGATCTCGACTAGCGTGCCATCATCCTGCATAGCAGCAAGGGCCGCGTTAAAGGCTTCCGTGATCTCTGGGGTTTCTTGGCGAATAGCGATCCCGTAGTACTCAGTTGTAAACAGATCACCCACCAACTGCAATTTGTCAGAAAACTGCTTGGTGACAATATCAGAAGAGGTTGGAGCATCCGCAACCACAGCATCCAGATCTCCCTGGGCTAACGCGGCCATCGCCAGATCGATCGTCTGAAACCGTTTGACATTTTCGTCTGGAGTGAACTTTGAGGCTTCCAGATCCCCTGTGGTCCCCAACTGCACCCCGATCACTTTGCCTTCCAGAGCTTCGGGTCCGGTAATATCGCTGCCCACAGGGACGGTCACCACTTGACCTGCATTTAAGTAAGGGCGGGTAAAGGCCACAATCTCAGCCCGTTCTTCGGTGATCGTGACCGCTGACGCTACAGCATCGAACTCACCTGCTGCCAGAGCGGCAAAGATCCCATCAAACCCAGCAGTCTCAAAGGTGGCAGTGCAATTGATCTTGGCGCAAATGGCATTCAGCATATCCACATCAAAGCCCACGATCTCCCCTGCTTCATCGACAAACTCAAATGGAGGGTAGGCCGTATCGGATCCAATCGTGAGGGCTTGCCCACCGAGATCCGGTAAGCTGTCCTGGGCCTGGGCCGGAGTCAAACCGAGATCAAAGCGCGAGAGTAGAGGAGTTGCAGTTGTGACACAGGTTGCCACCAGAACCAGCCAAGCCAGGGAATGACGCATACACCAAGATCCTCAATAGGCAGAATGTGACGAGTCGGGATCAGCCAGAAAACTGACTAAACGAGAGGGTATTATGCCGACTGC
>CAZONZ010000565.1:0-2517 GCA_964581005.1 uncultured bacterium | reverse complement strand
TGATTCTTGGAAGCCCACACTGTAATCTTTGATTCAGTGTGGGAGGATGTCACCAGGGATCCATTCGGGGTGGATCGAAGCAAGATCATGTGTTTTTTCAACAGGGACTTAAACAGCAAGCATTTTTCACCTATTTCTTGATCCATGAGGATGTGATCGCGGCTAGAGGACGAGGGGGAGGACTGGCTTTGTGGGGGAAGATCGATCAGGAGACCATAAACTAGGCTGGGATGTGATCTTGCCAACGGTGACTGGTGTCGAGAGGCACAACATAGGGCTGTTCTTTGGCTGAGAAGGGAGTCCAAGCTTGCTGTTGTCGATCCAGTAGATCAACTGTTGCATCCGTAATATCTCCAGATCGCTCCTGTAAACGTTGACGCAACACCTCTGTAGGAGCAAAACAATGAAGGATCTCCAACGGGATCCCATACTGCTCAGCAGCCTCAATCACAGACTCCCGCAGCTCAGGGCGATCATACTTTGCATCCAGGATCACACTATACCCTTGTTGAGCTAACTGGATCCCTAACTCTTCTAAGCGTCGATATGTTGCTTGGGTCATCGCAGCTGAATAGATCCCTTGATCTCCCCGCGCATGAATGGAGATCCCCGCCAAATGCTTGCGAACCGCATCGGATCGGATCTGGATCCCGTTCACCTGTCGAGCTACATAGCGTGCGACGGTACTCTTCCCAGATCCCGATAACCCTGACATCAAGATCAACTGCCCCTGACGCGGCTGGGTGTACTGCCATGCCAACCGATAGTAGCGAGCCGCTTTCTCAAAAATCTGAACGTGATCCGGATCCTGCAATTGCTCATACTCGTTAGCGTTGAGGCTTGGATCTTTCAACAAAAATGAAGTCACCTTTGCTCGCACATAAGCTTGGCGAATTAAATAGATCGGTAGCACTTTCAATCCAACCCAATCTCCTGTTTCTTCCAGATAGGTGTTGAGATAAGCATTGGCTAAATCAACTCGATCTCCAGCCTGCAGATCCACAACTCCATAGGCTAGATCGTACATTACATCCACAAACCGAAATGCCTCATTAAACTCAATACAATCAAAGGGTAAAATTTTCCCCTGCCAAAGACAGATGTTCCTCAGATGCAGATCTCCATGACACTCCCGGATCCGATTCTGCTGGATGCGTTCTGCAAAATGATCAGCATGATCTAAGAAAAATCGATCGGTAAATGCACGAGTCTGATCAAATTGATCTTGAGTTTGAGGGCCACCTATATAAACTTGGGTTTGTTGATAATTCTGATCAAAAGCCGGTTTAATCTGATCCACCTGTCCAAAACTTCGGATCCGATCGTTGGTTTCAGCCTGAGCATGGAATTGAGCGATCACCTTACCCCATTGAACTAAATGATCCTCGGTAAGCTGGCCTTGATCGAACAAATAACTCAATAGTGCTTCCTGTGGAAACTGTTTCATTTTGACGGCATACTCGACCACCGATCCTGATCCGTTGAGTTCAACGTTAACGTGTGATCCTGAGTTTACCTTGGTGAGTATGACAAGATCTAGATAGAGATCTGGAGCCATCCGTCGATTTAACCGCAGTTCTTCTGAACAAAAATGATGCCGTTTTTCTAAGGTTGAATAGTCAAAAAAGCCAAAGTCCACAGCTTTCTTGATCTTGTAAGCATAGTCGCCCGTAAGTACTACAAAGGAAGCATGGGTCTGGATCAACTCGATCGGCTCTCTCACAGGATGGGGATAGATCTGAGGCGAGAGCATAGCTTGAATAGGAGCAGGTAAGGCCGCTTCTGACATCACTCAATCTCCTGGTGATCAGGGCAACACCTTACTCTTAACAGCGAAATATGAAGATCTGATGATCACAATCTTAAGGTTAAGCTTCAAGCTTCAAACCTCTCATGCTGAACGGCTAAGGATCAAAAACCCTTCCGCAATTGCTGGCGTCGGGTTTGATATTCTGCTTCTGTGATCGCTCCCGATCGACGCATCGACTCTAACTGCTGTTCCGGATCGTGAGACTCCCGCCCCTCGACACTTTTCCACTCCAGACCTGACACATCCTGATTAAAACGAGTATCAAAATCCAGATTGTCCATGGATAGAACCCATAATCCTTCGGCTACACAGAAGATCCGGATCACGATTGCTAACCACCAGAAGTTTGGGATCAGCAGGGGAATAAATCCAAGTCCCAAATACGCCCATCCCCACCGTTTGTGTCGCATGTAAAATCGCTGCAACCCTGGAACGAGGATCCCAGCTAATGCAGCCCATCCCAGGATAAATTTATTGAGGCGTTTAGGTGGCAGGTGGATCGGCTGTGTCTTGATTGATTGAGGATCTTCGGACAAAAGATCTTTGTCTACCTCACTGAGCTCAGCGATCTCAGGGGACTGAAAATCCTCAGCAGCTTCAGGCTCTTGAATGTCTTTGGTCATGATGCATGATCCTTACAGAAAGAAGACTTCGATGAAGCCTCCCCCACCTGCTAGCGCGAGGTGGGGGTGTCGTAATGCTAGCCT
>CAZONZ010000564.1:0-2524 GCA_964581005.1 uncultured bacterium | reverse complement strand
ATGCGCCCAATACTTCTGTATTTAATAATACGCTTTTAGGTGAGCTTACCCTGTGGCAATATCTCCATATCTAGATCGCAAATGACAGGGGCTGCAACAAAATATATGGAAGCCAGAGGCCCCATGAGGCGTTCAGTGCAGCTATGGGTTAGGCAACTGAACAACAACCAACAATCACCACAAAAAGCCGATCACTCTGTCCTCTCAATAAAAATTAACTTCCTCAATCATCTTTCAAGATCTGGAGAGGACTGATAGTTATGGATCGCCTTGCGCACGATCGTTAGCAGAGCAAAGGCTCG
Source organism: uncultured bacterium (assembly GCA_964581005.1). Classification (GTDB taxonomy): domain Bacteria; phylum Cyanobacteriota; class Cyanobacteriia; order Thermostichales; family Thermostichaceae; genus CAZONZ01. The sequence goes on along the minus strand of CAZONZ010000564.1, from coordinate 2,222 downwards.
TTGATCTTCGGGGTTGATCTTCAGGGCGACATCAAGAGCAGTTTTGGCTTCGGTCAGCACATCCAGATCCATCGTGCCATCGACATCAGCATCCAGTTGAGCTTTCTGCAACAGGATTGCGCCTAGGTTGTAGTGGGCGGCAGCGTGGGTTGGATCCAGTTCGATCGTCTGTTGGAACTCCCGGATCGCAGGATCGAGATAACCTTGAGAAGCCAACGTCCAGCCCAGTTTATAGTGAGCTTCCCCAAAACTTGGATCGAGATGAACCGCTTGTTGAAAGGCAGTCAGGGCTTGCTCCAGATCCCCGGTTTGAACGGCAGCAATGCCTTGGTGATAGTGATCGATAGCTGTTTTTTCTGGATCAGACATAATCAGCAAGTTACGGGACGTCTCCTGCTATCTTAATCCTGGATGTTGGGGTAGGCAGCGTGAGGATCGACCGATGAATCGAAGCATCAGACGCCGAAATTTCTTGATCACAGGGTTAGCCGTCGTCGGAGGTGGCATCGCTGGGGTGGGTACCGCCTTAATCCGGCAAACGGATCCACAGGTTCCGCCAGAATCAGCTGCAGCGCCAACAGGGATCTCGACGGCCACTCCAACCGCAACGGCCACTCCTCAAGCTACGGCGACAACGATCTCAGCGCCGGGCCTGCCCCAGGATCTCTATATTCCGCCTCGTAAAGATGTCCGGTTGCTGGTGATCAGTGATATCAACGACGTTTACGGATCGACGGATTATCCACCTGAGCTGGATCGAGCCATCCAACTGGTTCCCTATTGGGAGCCCGATCTCGTGATTGAAGGTGGCGACATGGTGGGAGGACAGGATCCGCGTCTTAGCACCGAGCAGATCCGGGCGATGTGGGCTGCGTTTGACGATCATGTGGGGGCTCCGTTGCGGCAGGCTGGACTTCCCTATGGGTTTACGTTGGGGAATCATGATGCGTCTAGTGCCGTGGCAGTGACGGGTGCATTTCTGTTTCAGAACGAGCGGGATCTGGCCTCTGAGTATTGGAATGATCCGGAGCATGATCCGGGGTTGAATTTTATAGAGCGTGATGGATTCCCGTTTTACTACACGTTTGAACACGAAGGGATCTTCTTCTTAGTGTGGGATGCTTCGTCAAACCGGATCCCGGAGGAGCAGTTGGCTTGGGCGGATGCAACATTGGCCAGTGAGCGGGCTCAAGCAGCGAAGTTACGGATCGTGATTGGGCACTTGCCGCTGTATGCGATCTCGGTAGGGCGGGATGAACCGGGGGAGGTGTTGATCGATGCGGATGGGAAGCGAGAATTGTTGGAGCGGCACCGAGTCCATACCTACATCAGTGGTCACCACCATTCCTATTATCCAGGGCACAAAGGCGATCTGCAGTTGCTCCATTGCGGGATCCTGGGAGCAGGTCCACGTCCGCTGGTCAATAGCCCCTTGCCTCCCCGGAAAACGGTGACGGTGGTGGATATTGAGTTTGCGTCAGAGACGACGATCTATACCACTTACAACATGGTGACGATGGATCTGATTGAGCAAGGGGAGCTACCGCGATTTTTAACAGGACATAACGGGATGGTGTTGCGGCGAGATGTGGAGTGGGAGGATCTGAGTGTGGATGAGCTGGCTACATGCCGGGGGCGGATCGGGGAACTGTGTCGGCCTTGACTGAAAGGCAGAATTTCCTTGGCTCGTTCTGGATTCGGAAGCATAAGAGATCCTGAGAGCCAAGGGGAGCGTGATCCCTCCAACCCCCATCCTTAGGATCCCGTGATACCTCAGCTCAATGGTCATGATCCGTAGATCTTGAGTTCCCAGGTTCAACCAACGGCATCTTAGATGAGATTCTCCCATGACGATCTAGACAAACCAGACACTGAAATGGATTGATCCTCCTGCACAGCCATAGTTGATGACTCCACAACTGTTTTAGCCCAATAGACAATCTTTTGAGTCCAACATACAGCCATTTCAGCTCAATGTAGAACTGTTCTATCCAAATGCACAGACCCTTTAGTCAAACACAGATCCGTTTTAATCAAACAGAAACCCGTCTCCGTTAAACGGAAAATCGTTTCAGCGTAACGAAAGTTGTCTTAGAGTAACAGAAAGCTAATTTAGAATAATAGAAAGTTACTTTGGAGTAACGGAAAACCGCTTCAGAGTAACCGCAAACCGCTTCAGAGTAACCGCAAACCGCTTCAGAGTAACCGCAAACCGCTTCAGA
>CAZONZ010000563.1:0-2526 GCA_964581005.1 uncultured bacterium | reverse complement strand
CAGCACTGGGATGATTAGAAGGGGATCCAGGTTTTAGGGAAGCGTTGGGGGGTGGAGTGGACGTTAGTGAGGTTCTGAGATCCTACAAAGCCTGAGATCGTTCGACCCCTGTGTCCTTCATCCCTTAACCTCTGAGCTTCTAAGGATGAACGTGCTTGGCTTCCTGCCAGAGTGCTTCCAACTCATCCATGGAACAATCTTGGAGTTGCAGCGGGCGTTGATCGAATGCAGCTTGTCTTGAATCTATGGAACAATCTTGGAGTTGCAGCGGGCGTTGATCGAATGCAGCTTGTCTTGAATCTGGGGAAGCATCTGGGGCGATGGGATCGCTTTGATCCCTTGGACCTGCAGAACGAGCTTGGAGAAGGGTTTCCATCTGTTGCCACCGTTGGGCAAAGCGGCGATTGGTTTCTTGGAGAGCTGTAGCTGGATCGAGATCGTACCAACGGCCTAAATTCACCAGGGTAAACAATACATCACCGAGTTCTGCTGCTCGTCGCCGCTGCAGATGATCGGCTGCTTCCGGGGTCAGCCCTTCGAGTGGTTGGTTTAATTCCTGCTGTAGCTCAGCTTCTTCTTCTGCTAATTTGGCCCAGATCCCCCCAACCGTAGGCCAGTCAAATCCAAGTTGCACAACTTTCCGAGAGATCTTAAGCGCGGCCATGAGCGGCGGCAGGATCTCAGCATAGTGATAAAGCTTTTGGCCCAAGGTCTGATCGGGTTGTTCCGCTTGCTTGATGGCTTCCCAATTGCGATGGACCTCAGGAATGCTGACGGACTCTCCTGCCTCAGGTCCAAATACATGGGGATGTCGCCGGATCAGTTTCGTGGCAATCCGGTTCGCCACCTCGTCAAGATCAAACGTCTGGGTCTCGCTAAAGATCTGAGCCTGGAGCACTACCTGGAGAAGCAGATCACCTAATTCTTCGGCAATAGCATCTGGATCTTCTGAGCGGATCGCTGCAACTGTTTCGTAAGCTTCTTCCAAAATATAGGGGGTTAAGGATTGGGGGGTTTGCGCTCGATCCCACGGACAGCCTGTGGGGGAACGGAGTTGAGCGACCACTGCGATCAACCGCTGCAGATGGGATCCCTGTAACGGTGAAATGTAAAGATGCACAAACGATTCCTGAGAAACCTGAGGCTCCCAATCGGCCAAACACGTAACATGATTGACCAAGCTTAGATCTGCCGCCAAGAGGGTAATGGGCTGAGTAGTGGGGTAAAGCTCTTGCAACGTTGAGACTAAGGTTGAGTGGGAAGGCATGTGATCACAATGCTGCAGCAACACAGCCCCAGAGGGTTGCGCCAGGAGGATTGCTTGCAACTGATCAGGCCAGTTGGATCTAGCTCCATTCACCACATGCAGCATCGGCTAGACTCCGATCGCGCCATCCAGATTCAGTAAACCGTTCAGTTGTTCCAGGTTAATAAAACTCAGCTCCAGCAGGATCATGAGCAACGGTCCTTGCTGCTGGTGTTGGAGCTTCTTGGCAAGGGCCAACTGACGGGCATCAATCATGCCGCTATCCAATAAATATTGCTCTAGGACCGGGGGGGGTATGGGTCGGCGCATCGATCGTCTCCAGATCATTGGGTTTAGGCCATGGGGTCAAGGGATTGCAACTCTACCGCACTAATCTGAGTGTTTCTCAGACTATTGTAAACATTCTTAACATTTTTCGCGCTAGTGTGCAAAAAGAACGGTTACATTCTCCAGCTTCACCGCTCAACGCTGCCTGGTCTCCCTGAAGGGTGTTTGAGCAAGCCCGATGAGAGCGGATCCGTGATGGATCAAAGCTCAATATGCTTATCTCATTGAGGTCAGACCAGTCAACCGTTAGGTACGGTTTGGTATTTTACACGCTTGAGCCTGATTTTATGATCTGAGCTCCATGATTCTCTTCCGTTAGATCGCGTAGAATGAGAGGTCGTAACGGATTATGTCAGCATGGGTTGACCGTGGCGAATCCGGCCAGACAAGCGACTCAACGCTGCACCCCTGAGCAGGGCTCGTGTTGAATGTTGCTTAAATGTTGCGCCAGATCAATCTAGCCTCTAATGATTTAATGGAAATTAACATTTCTTTAGAAAACTTGTCGCATGAATGTTTACAACTTTACAGGCTCTTTGGAGGTAGAGATGCAGGATCAGCAGCCCCCACCATCAATCCCACCCCCCCACTCGGATCGAATCCCAGTGGGCTCGACGGTGCGAGTATGTCAGGTGCCTCCTTATCTGAAAACGGCAGATCCGATGCCCATGTTACGACCTGCAACCTTAGTTCAACTGGGTGAGCTGGGACACGTTTTGGATCAGAAGCCAAAAGGGTACTATAGTGTTCAATTTGCCAATGGTCGATTTCTGATCGATCACCGCTATCTGGAACGCCAAACCTCCCCTTAGGATCAAACTCAGCAGGATCGGGTGGATCATTATGGACAATCACACAAAAACGATCGCTGATTGGGTTCAGTTCAGCACCAAAACGGATGTTGGCAAGACCCGCCAGATCAATGAAGATCG
>CAZONZ010000562.1:0-2528 GCA_964581005.1 uncultured bacterium | reverse complement strand
GTATCGAGTTTTACCATATATTTAGCTTCTGCCAGAAACCCCAGATCAGCTTGACATGCTTGTGAGGTTGCTCGCCTCTTGACTGAGGTGGTGGTGGTGGATCTTAACGTTTGAGGGGTTCAGGGAGCTATAAGTCCCGCGCTGGATCGGAAAGGTGATTGTTGGAATACATGGATTCCCCGCGTCGATTGAGGGGTTCGATGCCGCAAAAATCGTCACACTATCAAGGGTTTTAGGATATAGTACATATGGTCTAGCAACCCGTAGATTGAGAGTAAAAAGTAGGCATTTGCCGGAACCTCCAAAGTGCTAGAACAGTACTTGGATCTTGACAATGGAAGCCATTGGTCCCTAAATCCAGTTGGGTCGGGTTGTACAAAACTTCGGTTCGTTGTACACGTCAGCTGTGGGACACACGGTAAAGCTGCCTGTGAACGTATCCATCACCGGGACTAGCAACAGTCTAGGGAAGACGGATGAAGCAGGAACCTCTCAGGAGCGATCTTGGGAAGCCCGTGCTGTAATTTTGGATTCAGTGCTGGGAGGATGTCACTGGAGAGGATCGACAAGATTCAGATGTGATCCTGGTTTTCGCATGAATACCTCGCGCCAGATCGGTGACTTGATTGACCAGCGCTTCCGGCTGGTTAAGTATATTGGCGGGGGTGGTATGGGAGCCGTCTTCAAAGCAGCAGACACTAAGCATCAGAATAGACCTGTAGCGATCAAGTTACTGATTTCCAACTTGAGTATCAACTCTTCCCTACAGGCGGAACTACATCGTCGCTTCGAGCGCGAGATCTGGACCACAGCTCGTTTAGGTGAACATCCTCTGATCGTTACGGTTTTAGACAGCGGCATTGATCGAGGTCAACCTTATCTGGTGATGGAATATTTGGGGGAGCCCCCGTTGGTCGGGATCAATCTAAGTGATCTGATTGCCCAAGAGTCTTGTCTGGACTTGCAGCGTGGAATCTTACTCGCCAAGCAGATCTGTATTGGCCTGCATCATGCTCATACCTTTGAGGTTGCTCTGAGCGATCATCACATTAAAGGGGTGATCCATCGGGATGTTAAGCCCAGTAATCTCTTCGTCCTTCAAGACCCTATCTTAGGGGAAACGATCCGGATTCTCGATTTTGGGATCTCAAAGGCGATCAATGACGTTCAGGCAACCCAAAACCCCCAATCTTTAGCGTTTGTGGGCACCGTCCAATACTCTTCTCCGGAACAGCTTCGAGGCGAGATTCTCGATCCCCGCTCTGACATTTACTCTCTAGGGATTGTGCTCTTCGAAATGTTCACGGGCAGCAACCCCCTCCAACCCAAAACCAATACCTTCCCCGGCTGGTATCAAGCCCACAATTACTTACCTCCCCGTCGTTTCCATGAGTTCCACCAGCTCTCCTCCGATCTGCCCCCAAGTCTAGAAACACTGATCCTGGCGTGTCTAGAAAAAGATCCTAATCAACGACCTCAATCCATGCTGGAGCTAGCCGAAGCTCTACAAGCTCAGTTGACCTCAACCTTAAAACCTGCTGCTCCAACCCAACCCAGAGGATCCTACTCTTCCTCCGTAACACCTGAACCTCAGGCTCCTACGATTGCACAATCTCGTGATCATTCCCATCAAACCGTGTCTTGGGCTTCAGCTTCACCTTCGTCTCCGCCTGACTCTTCCGATCCAGCCCAACCCGAAAGCCAAAAGCAGCAACCCCGCTGGCGGCTTCCCTTTGAACGATCTGACTTTTCTGCCATCAAGGGTGTTGCCAATCTCCTGAAATGGGGCAAGAACCGCCGAGATCCCACCGATCAGGCTTCGTCAAACCCGGCTTCCGTCAGTCAGTTAGCCCCAACCCTGATCCCTGAGTCCACCTCTTCTCCCCATCCCCTACTGGCTGAATTCCAGATCCTTACGATTAACGAATGGGGGCAAGAATGTGATCGTCGGCCTGGTCGGCATACCTTTTTTAGAGAACCGTTGACGTCTCAATGCTCCCTCGATATGGTTCTGATCCCAGGGGGTGAAGCGTGGATGGGATCTCCTACCACAGATCCTGATCATCACGAACATGAAGACCCCTATCATCAGATCCAGGTTGAAGGGTTCTGGATGAGTAAATATCTGATCACCCAGGCTCAGTGGCGTGTTGTCGCTAGCTGGGATCCGATTCAGATCGAACTCAATGCTGAGCCTGCTTACTTCAAGGGCGATGATCAGCCTGTGGAACGAGTCTCTTGGTTTGAAGCGGTTGAATTTTGCGATCGATTAACCCAACGGACAGGCCGATCGTATCGCTTACCGACCGAAGCGGAATGGGAATATGCCTGTCGAGCCGGAACGAGCACCCCGTTTTATTGTGGGGCTACCCTAACCTCTGATCTATCCAATTACGATGCTCACTACACCTTTCAGCAAGAGAACCCAGGACAGCATCGGGAAATGACCACTCCGATCGGTTGCTTTCCTCCTAATGGCTTTGGACTCTACGATATGCACGGCAATGTTTGGGAATGGTGCGCCGATC
>CAZONZ010000561.1:0-2536 GCA_964581005.1 uncultured bacterium | reverse complement strand
AGATCATTAACAGATCATTACAGATCATTAACGTTCTCATCTGTATCAAGGTAGGTTTCAACATGAAGTGGATCGGGTTGGGAATCATTGGTATGGGTATCCTTGCAGGAGTATCTGCTCTTGCCGATGATCGAGATCTGACACTAACAGGTCGGATTGGTCGAGTTTGGGAAGATGGATTTCAGCTCCAGACTGATCGACGATCGATCGCGGTAGACACCTATGATATCTGTGGGGATTATACAACTCAGCATTTATCAGCTGGAGATCAGATTACTCTTGTTGGTGAGTTTGACGAGGGAGAGTTTGATGCCTTCTCCGTCACGAAGGCTGATGGCAGCTCAGTTTGCACTACTAGATTTGATAACTGATAATCTTCTGGAAGGATACATCTTACATCTTCGTTTGATCCTGACGAATTGGCCCAACAACCTTTGCTAAACCTAGATTAGTTGTTTGTGGAACAGCGCGAGATCAATGTGCAGCTACGCCGAGAGATTGCAGAACGAGATCAACGCTACCAGGCCGCGATGCTCTCCCTCCCTCAAGATGCTGCTGATCTGGGCCGGGATTTCCTCATATATGTGCGCTTTGAACGGGAGAGAGGTGTGGCTAGCGAACGGCGACAGGGATCACCTCCAGATCTCCAAATTGATGGCCGAGATCCTGCAAAAGTTGTCCAGCTTGCTGAAGGGAGTCGGGGAGAGTCTCTGGTTGAAATTGCCAGATCAGTTGAGTTGGGTTGGATCCTTCGTTCCGACGTAAATAAAGATAACGAGGGCCTACCCAGGTATCGATCACATGCAGGTGTAGGAGATCTCCTGTAGGATTACTGGCAAAGACTAAGCGGACGGAGCTTTTGATCTGCCAGGTTAGGCTGATCTGGACGGTGGGGAGCGGGTCATTGGGATCAAAATACCCCCAGATCCCTTGGTAAACTAAGGGTCCACTAACGCTGAGATCGCTAATGCGCTGTTGGATCGTGGTTTCGAGTGGGCTGTAGTTGATGAAAAAGGTGCGGGCACTGCCTTTATCCCCCACATAAGGGAGCCGATAGCGGGTTTCAGATTCTACCCCATCAACCAGAACCGCTGAGGGGTCACTCGGATCCTCAGAATCTTTAAGCGGGAGTGCAGCTGAAGGTTCACTCGGATCCTCTGAAGCGGTAAGGTTGGCCACTGAGGGTTCATTGGGCTCTTCTGAAGTTTTAAGAGATTCAGCTGAGGGTTGGCTCCGATCTTCTGGAATGTCAAGTGGTGTCGCTGAGGGTTCACTCGGATCCTCGGAGGCTGTAAGTGATGCATCTGAGAGTTCACTTGGATCCTCAGGGGTAAGTGATGTGTCTGAGGGGTCACTTGGATCCTCAGGGGTAAGTGATGTGTCTGAGGGGTCGCTTGGATCCTCGGATGCTGTAAGCGGTGTTGCTGAGGGGGGACTTGGATCCTCAGATGCTGAAGGTGATTCCTCCGAACCCTCAGAAGTTTGAAGCACAACCTCAGGATCGTTCGAGGTCTCTGGCTCAGGTGCAGCGGGATCGGTTGAGGGCTCCAGTCCAGGCTCAGCAGGATCGGTTGAGGGCTCCAGCTCAGCTGCAGGAGGTTCAGGAGGTGTCTCAGGAGCTTCAGCGGGGGATTCAGGTGGATCTGTGGATTCAGTCGGGATCGGATCAGCGAGTTCGGAGGGTTCGATCATGGTTGAGATAGCACACCAACAGTCTCCCATCATACGCCATCTGTCTATCGGTTCCAGCCGCAAAATCGGATCGTGGGTTCAGGAGTATCTGATCGAAGATGTGCTGGCGGGTGGAGGTCTTCTGGTTTCTGAGGGAAGCGGATGTTCTCGGTGAGGGCACGGAGGGTTTGGAGGGTTTGGGTGAGGAGATCATCGGCGGGTTGAAAGTAATCTAGTTCGGTCTGGATCTGTTTGCGCCAGAGTTCGGCGGTGGTGAGGTCTTGGTGCCATTCGGGTGGGATCTGGTTGTCTAGTTTGGTGAGGGCGATCTGGAGGTTGGTGAGGTTGGTTTCTAGGGCGGTGTGGTGGGCTTTGAGCTGGCTGAGGACGGTGGTGGATTGGAGGGAGAGGGTGGGGAAGTGGGTCAGGATCTGGGTGCTTAAGGCGATGGGGTCGCGATTGAGAACTGAGGTTACGGTGCGATCTGAAGCTGATAGGTCTGACATTAAGGTCTCGACGGTTCGGACTTGAGCGGTGATTTGACTATAGATCTCGCGGGCTTGGGTGCCACTGCGGAGGGCTTGCTGCCGGATCCATCGGATCTTTTGACGACAACAGAAGAGTTGCAGGATCCATTCGTAGTTTTCTTCGAGGAGGGTGAGGGGGAGGTTGAAGGTGATCAAGAGGCGATAGGGGAGACTGGATGGGAGGGTGATTTCATATTCAAACCAGTAGTGGCTATGGGCTTGGCTGGAGAGGATCGGTTGAATTGCTGAGCCTTTAGCAAGACTGGCGGCACATTCGTTGGCAAGGGCTTTGGCTGGATCGTTGGGGGAGATCTCGGCGTAGAGCCATAGGATCTGAC
>CAZONZ010000560.1:0-2544 GCA_964581005.1 uncultured bacterium | reverse complement strand
CGGTTTGTGGAGGCGAATGCGTATAACCCTGAGGTGGCGCTGGATCTGTTGTAGCAGTGGATACAAAAAGACGAGTTGGGAGGGGAAAATGCCTGCATCCTCTACGCCATCTCCTGTGGCCTCCAGGACAAAGACCTCGCCGATCGCCTCGATCTCCTCAGTCGCAGTGGTAAAGCCAGCTCCGATGACGAAGACGAAGATCCTGATCCTGATGAAGATCCAGACACCGACAGCGGCAGCAGCTCCAGCAAAGTCAAACTCAAGCCCTGGCAACAGCGCAAACGCAAGAGCATGGGCTACGAAGTCCCCAGTGGCCGCCCCATCCCCACCCCAAGAGATCCGACTTTACCGAACCACTGCAAAGCGGTCGGAGATGGGGTCTTCGAGCTACGGATCGATTTTGGCCCAGGGTATCGGGTCTATTTTGGAAGAGATGGACCCCAACTGGTGGTCCTTCTGATCGGGGGAGATAAAAGCACGCAAACGAGAGACATTGCCGCAGCAAAGGAGTACTGGTATGACTATCAGCAAAGAGCCGAATCACCTTCTGACTGAGAGTTATGAAGACTATCTCGTTGAACACCTTCAGGATCCTGCACAGGTGGAAGGCTACCTCAACGCAGCTCTAGAAGATCCAGATCCAAGGGTATTTCAGCTGGCCCTCCAGGATGTGCTCAAGGCCCATTCATGTTCTATGAACGACCCTAAGGATCTGGGGGAGATTAAGGAAAAGTTGGCAGCTCTCGGATATCAACTGAAGATCGTGTCTGTTCCCTGAGACCAGCTAATCCCTTGCCCAGTTAGAGCAGATCTGCCAGGAGGAAACCGATGAACTTACAGATGAGTAAATGCACCATCGTGCTCCAGTGGTCCGAAGAAGATCAGTGCTACGTGGTCCTCTTGCCAGAATTCGAGAACGTCATGCAACCCGTCACCCGTGGTGAGACCCGTGAGGAGGAGTCGGCCATCGAGGACAAATTTGGCGTTAGGCATCCGGTTGGCGCAGGACGATATGAGGCGCTGATCTCTAAGCCATTACCCGGTGGTGCATTGGCTCAGGATCGAGGGCACGATGACTGAGCTTTATGACATCGGAGTTTTGTCTCAGATGAAGAGACCCATGTCATTGGGATTTCAGACCGATGAGATTGCTCAGGTGTTAACTCTGGATCCGATGGGAAGTTTGTAAAAGGATCGATCCATTTCAGAACCCGCCACCCTACGAAAAATTGGTAGGGGATCTGTAGGGGAGTGACTCACGACGGATCAATATCCAGTACTGTCTAGTTCATAATGAAAACCGATTCGATTTTCTACTCCCTGTTTCTACAGCTGCCTGAGCTGTTATTTGAGTTGCTAAACCTCATCCATCTTGAGATCTGGAGTTTTTGAGGCGTAGGAGTTACACTTAGCTTAGCTTTGGTGCTCTAACGATTGACGAATGATGGTTTGACTCAGTGGCATCCAGCGTTTCTGCCGATAGCTTAGCTATCCTCTAGTAACCGTTCCAGCAAACTGGGTGCAACCCAGAAGCCAACTTCTTGCAATTTTTCAAATGTTTTTTTCAAATCTAATAAATCAGATCGGGCAGCATCTTTCAAAATACCTAGAAGCCCAATGATTCTTAGTCCACGCTCCGTAGCGATTCGTCTTGCTGCTTTATCGTCCAAGATCACTAAAGGAGCTTTCAGTTGTTCTGCCAGGAGAATGGCTTCTCGTTCCCCTGGATCAAGTTTTCCCAATTCAACCTCTTGATCTGATGGGATTGTGATGGATTGTATCTGGAGCCAGTTAGGTGGCTGAGCACTCCAGCGTTTCAGTACAGGCGGAGACTCAAATGCTCTCAATTCATCTGCAACAGCTTGAGGAATAGTGACACTCTTGTAAAGATTTTGGAGTATATCGATCTGGTTGATTAACAACAAATAACAAATTGGAGAGGTATCAGAGACCACAATCATTGCGCTCTGAACTCCTTGAGGGTCTGAAGATCCTGTTCTAATTCAGCTTCGTCATAGTTTAGATAGACACCCATCTGCTTCAGAAATGCGTGGACTGTGAGACGGGATGGTAGCTGAAGGATTTGACGCACTTCAGCAGTGCTGATTTTACCGTTTCTATAAGCATCGGCAATCATTACTTCTAGAAGACGACGAGAGAGGGTGCCCTCGGTTGCATCTAGTCGCTGAGCAATTTCATCAGGAATTTCAACTGTAATTTGCATATTACGATAGCTCATGGCTTAGCGTTAGTTCTATAGTAAGCGATCGACGCATCAGAACCCCAATGCAGTGGACGGGTGGGACGAGGCACTCTGATGGATATCGCTGGGGCAACAAGCTGTTGCAGGGATTGGGGATCAGCCGGGGCAAGCCTAAGAAAAATCGGGGACAGACGACGCTGCCCTGGGGGGAGTGGGATCTGCCCTCTGAGATTAAGGAGATCGCTCGCCGGTTTGTAGAGGCGAATGCGTATAACCCTGAGGTGGCGCTGGATCTGTTGTAGCTCTCCACTTGATCCAACTCAGATCAGTTTTTGTTAAGG
>CAZONZ010000559.1:0-2558 GCA_964581005.1 uncultured bacterium | reverse complement strand
ATGTTGGCTGTGGGATCGGCGGCAGTTCACTCGAATTAGCCCGTCGGTTTGAGGCTGATGTGATCGGCATTACCCTCAGCCCTACTCAAGCGAAGCGAGCTCGTCAACGATCACAGCAACAAGGCTTAACTCACTGCACTCGTTTTTTGATCGCTGATGCCCTCACCATGCCGTTTCCAGATGATCATTTTGATTTTGTTTGGTCCTTGGAAAGTGGTGAACATATGCCTGACAAAATTCGTTTTCTAGAAGAGTGCTATCGTGTCTTAAAGCCAGGTGGACGTCTTTTGCTGGCAACCTGGTGTCATCGACCTGATCCCCTTTCTGAGCAGGATCGCCACCATCTTGAACAGATCTATGATGTTTACTGTTTACCCTATGTGATCAGTTTACCAGAGTATGAAATTATCGCTCATGATCTTGGATTTCAGGATCTCAAAACTGAAGATTGGTCCCGCTACGTTGCTCCCTTCTGGGATGATGTTATTGAATCTGCTTTGCGTTTGGATGTGATCCTACTCTTGGTAAGCAAGGGATGGGAAACGATCCGAGCAACGTTATCTCTAGGTTTAATGTCAAGTGGCTATGCCTCTGGATTGATCCGTTTTGGTGTGTTGACAGGAACGAAACCCGAATGACTCAGCAGCAATCCTCTTCAAGTTCTACCCCTCCCATCTCAGGGATCGAATCAGAAACACCTCACTCGTTTTCGCTGGGTCAAATGATCCATGCCCTCTGGCGATTCGCTCGTCCTCACACAATCTATGGGACGCTTGTGAGTTCAATTGGATTGTATCTACTGGCACTTCCAGATTGGCGATCCAGCCTTGAATCTTGGCCTCTCCTGGTGATCGGTTTAGGGGCCTGCCTGAATATGAACATTTATATTGTTGGTCTCAATCAACTGATCGATATTGAAATTGATCGAATCAACAAACCTCATTTACCCCTAGCTGCAGGAGATCTCACCTATCGTCAAGGAGTCGGCATTGTTGCAGTCACTGGAATGCTTGCTCTGGTGATCGCCTGTTGGCAAATCCCCTTTTTGTTAGGAACTGTACTTTGCAGTGGCTTGATTGGAACAGCTTACTCGCTACCCCCTTTACGCCTAAAGCGATTCCCGATCACGGCAGCCTTTTGTATCTTTGTCGTCCGAGGCTTGATCGTTAATTTGGGTCTGTATGCCTATTTCCGAGCAGCACTTGATCAGCCTGTGATCCTGACTCCAGGCTTACTTGCCTTGACAACATTTATCTCCTTCTTTGGTGTTGTGATCGCTATTTTCAAAGATATTCCGGATATGGAAGGGGATCGCCAGTTTCAGATCTCAACCTTTTCTCTTCAACTAGGTCCAGAACGAGTTTTTAACGGATCCGTCGCAATTTTGATTGGGGGCTATCTCGTCATGGCGGGACTCGGCAGTCTGGTTTTAGCCGATGCAATCCCCTGGATCATGGTGCTGATCCATAGTTTGGGGATTGGGATCTTGTTGTTGGTGAAACAGAAAACCGATATTGAGAATCGATCCTCTGTGGTCAACTACTATCAGCTGATCTGGAAACTCTTTTATCTAGAATATTTACTCTATCCCCTCGCCTTCATGATCAAGTAGTTCATCAAGTAGTTCGCCTCCCAGTCCCTAACGTTGAAGATCAAGATTCCTGATCGGAAGGGTCGGGATCCACAGATTCCGGAATCTCTTGATCCATCAGCTCATGAATCACTCTCACACAGTGTTGGGTGGTGGCAACAAGATCATCTCGATCGGTTGTGGCAGGAGGAGGGATCAATGTTCCCACACGAACTGTGATCGGGCAGAATAGGCGGGGCCAGACTTGACCTTTGGGGCTAACGTTTTCAGTTCCACATAACGCTACGGGTAAAAGAGGAATCTGAGTTCGAGCACTGACTAACGCTGCTCCCAGATGCGGATCCGGGATCCGACCATCGGCGGAGCGCGTCCCATTGAGGAAGATCCCTACAGCCCAACCCTCCGATAAAGCGGTTTCTGTGGCTCGGATCGCACTTCGATCGGCTCCCCCCCGTTTGACGGGATAAGCTCCGTAAAGTCGGATGGCTTGACTGAGAACCGGAACTTGAAATAACTCAATTTTGGCCATAAACGCCACAGGACGACACATCCCATTCGAGAGCAGAGGCGGATCGAAGTTACTGGCATGATTGCTGACAATAATCACCGGATCTTGAGCAGGCACCTGTTGTACCCCCTCAACTCGACCGTGATACACCAACCGAAAGATCGGATTGACCACCGACCACTTCAAGAGTCGGTAAAACAACCAATCCACCCAGCTCAGTTTGCCCATACTTAAGTCAGATCCCTGGGATCCACGCGACTTCCGTTACCTGTTGATAACCTGCATAATCCTAATGATCCTAGCGCTGATCTCAACAGATCGAGTGCCTTGCCTCCAAGACTTGTGCCTTAGGATCCTGATCAAGAACGCAACCATGACGACCTACCTGGAGGGGAGAGCATGAAACCAGAGATGCCTAGCTTAAACCGTCGCACACTGGCTCAGCACATGGCTGATCAA
>CAZONZ010000558.1:0-2574 GCA_964581005.1 uncultured bacterium | reverse complement strand
CAAATCGAAGATTATGGCGTGGGTCTTATAGCCCCCCGAACCCCCCAGGAGATAATCCTGCAGCCGGTCCGGAACGATCTTGCATCTGGTCGGAACGATCTTACAGTCGGTCGGAACGATCTTGCAGTCGGTCGAACGATAGCTAATCAAACTAGGGATAGGGAGCACGACAGGTGTGTTAACCCTCAGATTATCCTTAGGTACGTACTAAGCGGGTATCTTGATATGCAATCGCCTAACTTCAGCGAAGCCCAAATCGAAGCTCTCGGAGACAGAGACTCAAGAGACTCAGCTGATCACACGAACCGCTTGTACCTGAGACCACCAAGGATTCTCTTGAAACGGTTGCAACGGTGTATTTCCCGTTAACCCCAAGATCACCCGCCGCAGATCTCGATCCAAACGGGAGCCTGACCCATAGGGATCCGTGGGCGTTTCCAGCCGTTGGCCTAGAGGAGGCATCACCATGACCAGGGGTTGGATCGGAGAGTAGCTGATCCAAAGTTTGAACAGATCAACATTACTGGATTCCCCTTCCGGTAACTGAAGCTCGATCAGATAGGTTGGTCCCGATCCGATCAAGAGCGTTTCATCCGGACGGATCCGAGCAGGCATATCTTTTTGATAGGGGTAGACCAGGTTAACATTGAGCTGCCGATCATTCATGGTGATCAGGTAAGTATATAGCGGGGTTGGAGCTCGATTTTTGACTGCAACGGCCAGATACTGACCCGACTTGATCTCGATCTCGCCAGCCGCATTGGTGGATAAGCGAGCAACTTCAGCAGCCGTGCGACGGGTTGCCGATTCAACCAATTGGAGAAATTCGACGTCGATCGCGTCTCCTAGGGCTTGATTGGGAGCTTTTAAGGTAAGTAGATTTTGGTAGGCTGCAATATGCTCCAGTAATCGCACTAGGCGGCGAGGCAGGGCACGGGCTCGCTTCACCGGGATCCGAAACACAGCCATAGCCACTGACTGCCTTTGGGCATAAAAGCGGTAGATCGCATTGGGATAAGCTTCAACACGCAGATCGGCTTGATCCGGATTGATTGCAGGCGTTAACAGGGGCGAGGTCTGGATCACTTCGATCACTTCGTCGATCGATACGGATTCGTCCGCCCCATCAGCCTGAGAAAAGGCTACGGTGAGTGGCGGTGGATTGGTCGGATCACTCGGATCAAAGTTAAGTCCTATGCTGGTCATGCCTGTCTCCCACACCATTGGCTATTACAAATCCTATGCCAATCCTGCTCCTTGAGATCAGCCTTTGATCAAGATCGGATCGGTTTTGCCACTCGGTAACCAGCAACTGTCTCTCTGTTGGACTCTAAGCCTGAGGATCAGGTTGGGTGAGCAAGATCCTGGTGGTCAGAAGTTCCAATGATACATTAGGAGCAAGCGATCGCTTTCATCCTCCGATCCCACTCAATCCGAAGCTTCGTCTCTCCCTTCAAACCCACCTCATTGCTCCCGGAATCCTCCATGCTCAAGCTGCTCCGGATCGAAAACTTTGCCCTGATCGAAATGCTGGAACTTCAGTTTGCAGCTGGGCTTAACGTCCTTACAGGTGAAACGGGAGCGGGTAAGTCGATCATTCTTGATGCGCTGGATGCCGCTCTGGGAGGATCCGTTTCCGCCAAATCCATCCGCACGGGTAGCCGTAAGGCTCTGATCGAAGCTGTGTTTACGCTGTCGCCTCCCTTGGTGGAGTGGTTGCAAGAGCAAGAGATCGATCCCATTGACGAGGGCTTAGTCTGCAGCCGCGAGATTGGTGAACGCACCAGCCGATCACGAGTGAATGGCATTTTGATCAACAAACAGCAGATTCAAAACCTACGCACCCGTTTAGTTGAGATCACGGCTCAGGGCCAGACCATTCAACTACAGGATCCGGGTAAACAGAGACGCTGGTTGGATGCGTATGCTACGGCTGTCCCCAGTAACGGTCGATCTAGCTTGATCTCAGTTCGGCAGGCGGTGCAGCAAGCCTATCAAACCTGGCATAAGGCGAAGACCCGTTTAGAAACCCATCGACAGGATCAACAACATCGACTGCAGCGACTCGATATCTTGGAGTTTCAAGCGAAAGAGTTGGAGGCTGCCAAGCTGGGGAAAGCCGATGAATTAGAAACTCTCACCAAAGATCGAGATCGATTGGCCTACAGTGTTGAACTCCAAAAGCAAAGCTATCAGATCTACCAATTGCTTTATCAAAATGAAGCAGAAAGATCTACGGCAAGTGATCTGTTGGGTCAGTCTGAACAGTTACTGGAGGATATGTGTGAGGTTGATCCGGATCTACAGTCGATCTTAGAAATGATCAGGAGTGCATTAATTCAAACCGAAGAAGCTGCCCAACAGCTGTATCAGTATGGTGAAGAATTGGAAACGGATCCGGGGCGATTGAACAAGATCGAGCGGCGTTTGGTTCTCTTGAAACAGCTCTGTCGGAAGTATGGGCCAAGCTTGGCTGATGTGATCCGTCATGCTGAAAGGGTAATGGGTGAATTGGATCAGTTGAAAAATCATGAAGGGAATCTGGAGGCATTGGAAGCTGAGGTGAAAGCGGCT
>CAZONZ010000557.1:0-2575 GCA_964581005.1 uncultured bacterium | reverse complement strand
TACGACGAGATAGTGAATCCAAGTTCATAATTGAGTACCTCTCAAGTTTTTTCCATGTTAGCAGCACTGCTTGATTTGGGGCTTAAACAAGAATGAGGGCTTGATGGAGTATTGATCATTTAATTCTCATCCTTAAATACGATCTAGCCTCCAACAAAAAAGGAAGGCTCATGCTGTCCTCCCTTAAATGATCTATCCTGGCTACCTTCAATCGAACAGTACCCCATGATCAGGGCCAATGGATGATCCACTGAATCCATTTGAATCCGATGGAATCCGATGGTGGATCTAAAGATTCTGACTTAAGAACACCGCAGACTTTCCTGCATGTATTCCTGGATCAGATATTCACAATGACGGATCAGATCTTCACGGCTAGAGAAATGACTCAGCCGCATGATCTCGACCCCTTGATGGAATAAGAGCAGGGTAGGTAACGAACGGATTTGATAACGCTGGGCCAGCGCTAGATTTTGATCGACATCAACAGGGATCAGCTTGAGGGCTTCTCCCCACTCCGAGGCCATGCGATTCAAGATAGGGTGGAGCATCCTACATAAACCGCACCAGGGAGCGCTGAAATCCACCAAAACGTATTGGGGATGAGCTAAGAGCTCTTGGATAAAAGCGTCTACCTTGGCTTGCAAGATGAACACTCCCGATTTAATACGATCTTTGGGATCATGCTACCAGGGGACTCGCCCCGCTGCGGCAATCATTTGACCATGGAGCCCATAAATAATCATCACGAAACTTAGGACGCCCACATAGGCCCATCTCATAAACTCACGCGGCTGCCAGGATTGCCGCCCCTGCACGATCGCCACAAATGGGATCACCGACGTTCGTTGCTGCAGATCTCGAAAGGCTTGACCATATTTGCGCTCCAACCGATAATCCCCATGCCATACCCCAAACAGGTGGTAGGCGATCAATGCCATCGAGGTTACCACCATAAAGGAGGATCCAATCCAGAGGGTATGAGCCACACACCAGATCACCTGACCCACCATTTGCGGATGACGGGTGATCCGAATGATGCCACTCTCAAACAGGTGGATCTCCGGCTTTTGGATGGCTGCAACTTCCAGGAGATTAAACGTAGCAGGGTACAGAAATAAAAACGAGATTGCGGTTAGGATCCAAATCACACCATGCAAACCAGGGATCTCCCGCAGATTCCAAAGCTGGGTGCCATCATAGCGGTGGTTAAAGAAATAGATCAAAACCAGCAAGGCCAGACTGATACTGACCACTGCAAACCCGATTCGGTAAAGACGAGCTCCAACAAAACCCTCCCCCCAGGGACGCAGGTGAGCTAGACCACTATGGGCACATCCAAATCCCAGGATCAAAGCCAAAATCGTCCAGTGAGAACCCATCCAGCTGGATGGAGCAGTTTGATCATTCAACAACAGCGCAATCATGATCCGTCTTAAGGCAAATGAGCAATGGGCCTAACTTTGTCCACTAACGCATGGTTGAGCAGCTCCACCTGGATCATCTCTCAAGGATCACAGGGATCAGCAGGGATCAACAAAGACAAGATACCAGGGATCAACAAAGATAAGATACCAAAAACAGACCCCTTATCGTGAAAGGATGCTGTCAAGGTGTAAGCATCGATGGAGGGGGTCTGAGTTAAATATGAGAGATCTGGCTGAACCTTATTGTCGGACGAGTCCCATATTTTCCCGCAGCTGATCGAAGATACTCTGCCGAGAGGACATCATGGAGTCTTCGGCACCACTGATCGCCTCGATGATTTCCATTGCCATTGCATCCACTTCTGGATCATCACTCATTTCCGCCAACTCAGCCGCCCGCAGCTCTAGTTCCGCTGCCAGCTCCATCATCCGATCAACCAAGCGGACGCGAGCAAATGGATCGTTAGGATCTACACGGAACATTCCGGAAGAACCTTCTTGAGCGATCAGGATGGGCTCGTCGCTAGCGGTTTGGGCATGGCTGATATCAGCTGTAGCCATGTTTACACCCATACCCAGCAATGCAACACCTGTGATAATACCAACACCGGGACGGCAGAAAGAATTCAACATTTTGATATCTCCTATTCAACAAAACTGACCCAATCTTACACACACAGTACCAGAACGCAAGCACCTCTAGAGGGTGACTTATTCTCCCCAGGTTTGACCTCGTGATCACCTGTTTTGTTCCACGAAATCGATCCGTCTCACCTCTGATCAGAACCGAGTTCTCTAATCTGCTGAAGCCATTGTTCAGGGCAGATAAGTCTTATGATAAGGGATCTTGGCATGGGAATCTAGTTAACCAGGATAGTAAGCGTCAGAACAGGGAAGATACTACTGTTATCAGCATGTAGCGTCTTTCATGTTCGTGTTTCCGATCATAATCAGATAACGAAAATATGACTTCAATCATACCTGAGTCTTTTGCTTTTAATGTAAACTTGCGAGATATTTTATTCTTGCAATCGGTCGGATTAAGTTGTCCAGAAAATATCCTCATCTTAATCTAAGGGAAGGGATGTTAGAGGCAGGGCTATTTCATTCTAAAAAGAGTCTTCAGGGTATCCAGACCAAATTTGCAG
>CAZONZ010000556.1:0-2576 GCA_964581005.1 uncultured bacterium | reverse complement strand
GCGGTTGCTGTTGAGTTGGGAAGCCCCGTCCCCTTGTGGGCGGGGTAGTTCACCTGAGCAAGTTGCAGCCCTGACGATTGAAATGAGAGAGGGGGTCAGACCTCTGATCGGAGCTGTGGATCGATTAACCCGCATCCTGGAATACCAAATCCACTCTCCAGAGGATCGATCGCCTGAAGTCTTTAACCCCTTGGGACAGGGATCGTTCGATACCCCATAGCTAGACGACCAGCGATCGAGAGTTTGGGGATCTCGTGAATGGCTCCGGCATACGTTGGAGAGGGCGTAAGCGATCTTGATGCGATCCAAGTTGGGAGGGATCCTGATGACTCCTTTAGAAGCGGCGATCTGTTTTAGTCTTCACTCAAGCTATTTTAGTGTCTGTACAAGCTGAGTTGATCTTCGCACAAACTAGTCTAGTGTTTGTACAAGCTAGTTTAGAATTCCTCTAAAAAGCCCATCATCAGATCAGACAAGGCAACAAATCGATTAGCGGTAACTAAGAATATTCATTGACGATCTACTAAGTTCAAGATTCAGTATTCTTGTCGCTGGGCTTTAGCATCCAAAATCCCTTTCACCTGCCGATCAAAGCGCAACATACTATCTGAACCCTCCGCTACCAAGAGCACCGTCGTGGGATGGGCTTGACTGTAATCCTCCAAGGATCCGAGAATCCTCCCTACACCTGACCTGTTGAGACGATGAGTTAAGGTAAGCTGCAGTTGGTTGTCGATCTTCTTCCCTCTTGCTATGCCCATCACCCTGACTTTATCTGCCCAAGCTATCCAGGATCTTGATCTCACGCCGGGACATAAGCTGGTTACGCAGCTTTTACACGATCCCAAGACTGCTGCTCAGCAGGTGCAATGTGCGATCGACTACCCACAAGCTCTTGATGATCCCCGCGAGTTATCCGAGATCCCTGAAATCCGCCTCTGGTTTATCCGCTTCGACGTTACCTATCCCTGGATGCCCTATTTTCTGGACTGGCGATCGGGGGAAGTCGTTCGTTACGCCGCCATGATTGTTCCCCATCAGTTCAATCCCAGAGAAGGGATCCAGTTTAATCCTGAAGCTTTAGAGATCTTTGTTTATCAAAAGATCTTTGTCTTGATGAAGTGGCTCAAGGTCAACGAATTAGGCGGGGTGAATGATCTGCGCAATCTAGCTCTCGTCTTTGGATTTGAGATCAACCAAGAGTTCCTACAGCTGTGGGATCGAGACGACTAATTCCGATCAAAAAATGGAGGGGTGATCAGGGGCCGATCGTTCCAGCCACTGCTTGAGATGGTAGGTCGCACGGCAATCATCTTCGTTATAGATCACGGAGGATTCGAGGAACGATCGATCTCCTGTTTCCAGCCAACGGGCATACCAATAGATCGATTGAGATCCTCTAGCATCAGCTTGTCGCCACTCAAACCCCAACCAACGGGCAATGTGTTTAAGAGAGTAACTTTCGACAGGTAAAACCAGCTTTTGAACCACAAGCTCATGTAGATCCACAAACTGTTGCAGCAAACGTTCAAGATAGTCAGGATCGGTGTCGTAGCGTTGGCCTAGTTTTTGACAGGTTTGAACCTCAAAGGCATGAAAGTGATAGATCGGGGCATTCGGGTAAGTGCTGACAAGATCTAAAAACATGGCCCAGCCTTCAATCTCATCACTAGGATTCGGCGCAAGACAGGAGTGGTAGATGGATGCCTGAGTATATCGATCGACAACTAAAACCCCCAACAGATAAGCTACGTTGTTTTGCGGATCGGCTTCAACGTCAAAGTAAAGCTCGATCGGGTTCATGGGGAGATGAATGGGGGCGGTCCAGAGGGGGCGCTGTTCGAGTGTGGATTGGGCTTGACGGATCAGTTGAGCTGCCGCTTTAGTCCCGATGCCGGGGACCGATCCCAGAATCTCAGTGGGGATCGTAGCCAGATCGGTGAGGGTGGTGATCCCGATCGATTCCAGCAGAGGATAGCGACCTCCAGTTACACCAGGGAGGAGGGTGAGAGGATGCTCTTTCGCGGCCAGTTGACGGCAATGACTTCGCCAGCTACAGAGATTACAGCGACTACGGGCCATGTAGACCTGGGGGCGGATCGGATTAGCCATCACAGCCAGAAAGTCGGCAGTGAGTTGTTCAATCTGCTGTTGGCGTTTACGCAGAATCACCACATGCCAACTGCCATCTCGCAGGATCACACAGCCAATCAAGGGAGTAATGCCCTGAATTTGGCCCAGCAAGAGGGTATGGAGAGCCAGCATCAATTCGTATTCCGGCTTGACCCGCTTGCCTGTACGAATTTCAACGGGCACATAAAAACCCGGCTGGGTACCGGGATCAGGAATGGGATGTGAGGCTGTGGGGTGAGCTTCAGACCAGATCTGGTTGAGATCGCTGGAGTGAATGAGCAGATCAGGACTACTCAGGATTTCAATATCAGGGAGGGAGGGGAGCGACGCTTTCAGTTTGCTGGCGTAGATCCGGGGGGGATTCTCGACGGCGCTGTTGAACTGCAGGGTTTCAGGATAGATCGAGGTGGACTGTGATGGGGTGGGGCGGGTGGGAGAATCGG
>CAZONZ010000555.1:0-2582 GCA_964581005.1 uncultured bacterium | reverse complement strand
ATTTTCCCCATGCGATAACAACCCTGATCCAATATTCGCCTTTTGCTCTAGCCCAATCGTTTCCAGAAGGCTATCGATCTTGTCTTGTCGTAAGGATCGACTCCGAAATAAAGTCCCGATCAATGATTTATGAGGGTTGTAACTGAGCTCTAAATTCTCACGCGGAGTCAAATTTTGATAGACTCGCGGTGTCTGAAACTTCCGCCCGATCCCCAACCCAGCAATCTGATGCTCCGAAAGCAATCGTAGATCATAGCCCTTAAACCGAACCGATCCAGACGTTGGTTTAACCTTTCCTGTCAAGATATCCAAGAACGTTGTTTTCCCGGCCCCATTTGGCCCAATCACCACCCGCAACTCTCCCGGATCCATACGAAAAGTAAGACCATTCAGCGCCTTAAACCCGTCAAAGCTGACGGTCAGATCATCAATGTGTAGGATCGGTGTTTCTGTTTGCATTTTTCTCTCCAATGGATTGACTAAACTCGATCTAATCCAAGTCTGCGTCGCATATCTGCACTAGAGATCCCTCCTTGAGAGTGCCATTGAGATTGTGAGGGGTCAATCAGATCGATGAAGCTAGAGTTTGTAGAGTTTGGACTTAGTGAGAGAGCTTCCATATCAAGATCGGTAAGTGAAATCAAGGCACCAATAGATTGACCGTTTCTGGTCACGATGATCGGTTCCTGAGCTAACTCAATCATGGAATCAGACAGCGATGCGTTTGCCTCTGCGATGCCAATGATCTTCATAAATAGCTTCTAGGGATCAAGAGTTAATGAGTCTCTTAGCTTAGCTAGATCAGATTGTAACACCGTCTGATCTTCGACGTTGTAATGCTAACCTATAGCGCTTTGCTTGATCTCGGATCCAACCCACTAACCCATTCGGTAAGATCAGAACAACTAGCAGGAATAGTCCACCTTGAAAGAATAGCCACCCTTCTGGAAATTGTTCGCTCAACAGACTCTTAGCGAAGTTAACCAGCAATGCCCCGATCACAGCTCCTACCAAACTAGCTCGTCCCCCGACAGCAACCCAGATCACCATCTCGATTGAAAACGGAACCGCCATTGCGTTAGGAGAAATGATCCCGCTGTGAGTGGTAAATAGGGCTCCAGCGATCCCGGCTAATCCTGCAGAAATGGCGAAGACCAAAACCTTGAATCCAGTTGGATTATAGCCTGAGAACCGGACACGATTTTCGTCATCCCGGATCGCAATCAACAAACGACCAAATAAACCACTGGTTATCCAACGGCAAAGGGCATAGGCAACGACCACTAAGATCACAGTGGCTGCGTAAAACCCGTAGCGCATCGCTGCTGAGTTAACATCTAGCCCAAACAGCATTTTGAAATCAGTCAAACCATTGGTACCATTGATCAGTTTTTGCTGTCCGTTGAAGAAGTTAAAGAAAATAACGGTGGTGGCTTGGGTCAGGATCGAGAAATAAACTCCTCGGATCCGATTTCGGACGACTAACAAGCCCAGGATCGTCGCTACCACTGCTGGGATCACGACGATAGCAGCAGCAGTAAAGGGAAATGACTTAAAGGGATGCCAAAACCAAGGTAATTCAGTGACTCCATATAAGGAGAAAAATTCTGGGATCTGCTGAGTTGCGTCAGGTGGGATCTGTAACTTCAGGTGCATTCCCAGAGCGTAGCCACCCAAAGCAAAAAAGACCCCGTGGCCCAAACTCAACATGCCTGTGTAACCCCAGATCAAATCGATCCCAAGGGCCACAATCGATAACGCCAGGAAACGCCCCAATAAACTTAACCGAAAATCAGAAAGCACTGCTGGAGCCACGAAAAGCAGGAGCAGACAGATCAGCACCACAATCCCCACTTCCCGCCAGATCGCCTTGGGATCAGACTTAGAAGTAGCAGCCGACTTGATCTCTGTTTCTGGAGACGTAGTGCTTGACTCATGTTCAACCAATTTGGGCATGATCGCTCCTGCTCGACTCTCTAATCATTTCGATGGAATACGGCTACTGAATTCTGCACCTTCATTAGGGCTCCATCATTAGAACTGTTCACTCTAACGATCTACAGAGCGACCTTTCTCCGGAAACAACCCTGCAGGTCGAACTTGCAAGAAGATCACAATCAAAACAAAAACCATTACCTTTGCCATGCTCGTAGTGGCAAAAAAGTTAAAAAATGTCATCAAAGGCGGGATTTTGGCAAAGATAAATCCTAATGTACCTGATCCGATCAAGAAATTAGCCGTGCCGATCCCTAGAGCAGCCACAACCGATCCAATCAGTTTGCCGACTCCACCCACTACAACCACCATAAAGGTGTCAACAATATAGTTTTGGCCTGTGTTTGGACCCACCGATCCCAGCAAGCTCACTGCGACTCCAGCGATACCTGCTAAACCAGATCCAATCGCAAAGGTTAAGGCATCAACCTGTTGAGTGGGGATCCCGACACAGGCGCTCATGCTGCGATTTTGGGTGACCGCACGAATCCGAAGACCCCATCGGGATCGTTGCAGGAATACATAGAGACCTACAACACAAAGGATCGTGAGACCAATAATGAAAAGACGGGCATAGGGGAGTTGAA
>CAZONZ010000554.1:0-2611 GCA_964581005.1 uncultured bacterium | reverse complement strand
ACGTCTCCCCCTCCCAATCCCCCCTGATAAAAAACTTCAAACGCCTCTTGCTACGCTGGATCAAAGTGTTAGCCATGATTGCCACGATCATCAACGTCGTGATCCAGATCCTGAAGTATCTAAATCTCTAGGCTGTTGTTGGCTAGTCCTTTAGGCTATAAGTCTGGACAAGGCAGGAATGATCTGCTTAGAAAGGCTTGAGATCACCAGCCCCATCCATCCTTACATCCCCTGGGACTAGCTCTTCCCACCCGTTGCTTGCACGATCGCCTTTGCCGCCAGATGCCCAGAGATCGTTGCCCCTTCCATACTGTCGATATAGTCCTGAGCCGTGTAACTCCCCGCCAGAAAGAAATTCGAGATCGAGGTTTGTTGCTGAGGACGATACGGATCCATGCCCGGCGCTTCACGGTATAACGAATGGGCCAGCTTCACGACACTTGACCAAGTCACATTCAGATCCCTGGAGGAGGGAAATAGATCATGCACCTGTCGTAAAACATGCTCCGTAATCGCCTGATTCGATTGGGCAATGAAGGGATCCCCTGGCGTCAAAACACACTGAAGCAAGGATCCCTCCCCCTCTCGATAGTAATCCGCTGGACTGGTGAGCGCGAGATCCGCAAAGCAGGAAAAGTCTGCATCAGCTGTGTAGAGTAAGTTGTCGATCCCAGTCGCCTGTATGTGATCCTTGGCCCGGACCGCCTGATTGGAAAGTTCCGTCACCCAACCGTCAAATCGTAACTGCACCGTTGCCACAGGCACAGAATCCAGCTGAAAGATCCGATCAAATTCAGGCCATTGCCGCCACTCATCAGGGATCAGACGCTTCACTCCATCAACCGCTGCGGCACACACATAAATATCTGCGGTGATCGTTTCGTGATCATTCATGACCAGCCCTTTGATCTGAGCCCCCCCGTCTGTCTCTTCCCAGAGGATCTGACTAACCCCTCGACGTGTGTGGATCGCGCCACCTCGCTTCGTGATGTAATCTACAATCGGTTGAGTCAAATACTGATCGGGCGATCCCTTCAACATCCGCAGAACAGACGCATCGGTTTTACTCGCAAAGAATTGAAAGATCGTCAGCATACAGCGAGCTGAGATCTGTTCGGTATCAATAAACCCTAAGGCGTAGGCGATCGGGTTCCACATCCGCTTCAGACTGGCGTTCGATCCTCCATGTCCACGAAACCAATCAGCAAAACTGATCCGATCAAGCTGGCGGATCTGGCGCATGGCTCCGTCAAAATCGATCAGGCCGCGCACAATCGGGCTCGTTCCCAGAGCGATCGCGTTGAAGAATTTATCCTGGATCGAGAGCTGAGCTGTGGAGAAGAAGGCTTTGAGTCCATGAAACGGAGCCCCAACCCAGAAGCGAAAATCTAAAGCTCCCAGCGATCCACCTCGATTGACAAAAACGTGGGTGTGTTGTTTCTGGAGGAGGTTCTCGATCGCGCCGACCTTTCGCATCAGGGCAAACAAGTTTTCATAACACCCAAAGAACACATGTAACCCCATCTCAATATGGTTGCCATCTGGATCCTGCCAACTGCCAACCTTGCCACCCACAAAAGGCCGAGCCTCAACGATCTCCACCTCATGCCCTGCATCCACCAGATCAACAGCTGTGGTTAAACCTGCCAGTCCCGCCCCAATGATCGCCACCCGCATCCTGCGACTCCTGTGCTAACTCTCTTACCTTCATTTCATCACCTGACGTTGTGGATCATCCATAGGCCCGCAACCCCCATCGCCAGAATTGAGATCCTTCGCTTCGCCAAACAGCTTTGCCGAACTCCGGCACGTCCTAAACCATAGCCGATTTCACACAACAAAAAGGCTGTAGGGTTTAAGACCAAGGTCAACAGCAACCTTGCACCCTACGCCAACCTGAGTTCATGAGTTCATGCAAAGTACTTCAACCCTGAAACATGGATCCAGGCGATCGGATCCCGCAGATCCCGAAGCCAGCAACCAGCAGATCAACGACCTTGCTTGAGAGCCGCTTCAGCCAGGTTCAACTGGGATTGGAGACGCTCCATTTGATCGGGCTTAAACGGACGCTTGAAGCTGCTCTGGTACTTTGAGGCCATCGTATTAAATACTGTCCGCAGGGTTGTGAAGGAGAGCCTTTTGGTGTACTTGGCTCCGTGGTAGCGGCTGGAAAAAGCTCGGATCGCAGCACTGGCCTCATCTTCGCTCTGCTCTTTGGCTACCGCTGAGTCAGTTTCTATTAAAGCTGTCCGCAAGGTCTGGATCACCTGGAGCCCATCCTCAACATAGTCACCTGTCAACGGTGCAGCTTGGACTGTGGGAAGTAGGAGCATCAGGGATAGGGCAACAGTTACGATCAAGCGCAGGAGTCGGGCCAGATGAGAGAAGATATAAGACTTAAGCATGACAACGATTGGGGTGAATGAACTGATCTCAGAATAGGACACTCCTGGATCCCCTTAGCAGGAGTCTGCAAAACTCTACAAAAAGGCTGGGATCAGCTCCCAGCCCTGGGTTCACTTCTTTTCTGAGGGTTACTGTCATGATCCAAGCGAAAATCTCCAAGGTCAAATCAATCTCTTCTAGATCTCGCATTGATCACAATCTATCA
>CAZONZ010000553.1:0-2617 GCA_964581005.1 uncultured bacterium | reverse complement strand
ATGGGGGCGGTCTATCGTGCCCGCGATATGGTGGTGGGTCGGCAAGTGGCCCTCAAGATGCTGAAATCGAATCTGGTCGGTCAGCCGGAACTGCGCAAACGGTTTGAACGAGAGGTGGCGATCTCGGCGGCCTTAGAGAGTGACTACATTGTCAAAGTGAGTGACTACGGTATTACCACTGATGGGTTTCCCTTCTATGTGATGGAATACCTCCGGGGTAAGAGTTTAGCCCAACTTCTCCGACAAGAAGAGCGTCTATCCGAAGAACGATCCATCCGGATCATGCTGCAAATTTGTGCTGGATTACGGGTTGCTCATCAAGGGGTCACCATCTGGCGGGAAGGAGCCACTCAAGGAGAATTTGTCCGCGTCGTCCACCGCGATCTCAAACCTGACAATATCTTTTTAGTACCGCACGATCTGCTAGGCGAACAAGTTAAACTCTTGGACTTTGGAATTGCCAAAATGCGGCATGATGGCATGACCCAAACCAATCTCACCAGTGGCCTCTTTCTTGGATCCTGTCGCTATGCGTCTCCCGAACAATGGGAAGTAGACGAAAATATTGATCAACGCGCTGATATTTACAGTTTGGGAGTCATTCTCTATGAGATGTTGAGTGGCACCGATCCGTTCGGGTTACTGATCGAAAATCGAGGTAATAATTTAACAAGTTGGCTGAGTGCCCATGCCATAACTCCTCCCCGCGAATTGCGCAGTTTGCCAAATTGTCAGCATCTTAGTGAAGCTCTTGATCGAATTGTGCTCCAGTGTCTCCAAAAAGTTCCTGCTGATCGATTTGCCTCGGTTGAAGATCTGAGTCAAGCCCTCCGCTCTGCGGTCGATCTGGGAGGAGTTGGGATCTCAACCGATTACAACCTTGAAGCTCGTCAATCTCAATCCTCACCACCACCGCCTTCTGTCCCTCTTCCTTCAACCCTGAGAGAGAACCTGATCTCAGATCGAGATAGTCCTGCGCCTTCTCCTTCAGGATCTATCCATACTCCTCACGATCGATCGGAACCCTCGATCCCCTCCATGCCTGCTAGTCACCAAGATCCCACTCGTCCTAGGGCAGGGGATACCGTCTCATTCACTGTCCCACAACATCCCACTCGCCCCCAACCCCATGTTCCTCCGACGACACCTCCTTCCCAGATCACTTACACTACCAAGCACTCTAGTCCCCCATTTCCAGCTCAATCTAAAACTCACTCTAAGTCTCAAGATCAATCTTCCACTCCAGGATCAGCTCCGCCCCTCCACTCATCTACCTTGCCCTACGAAGATCTCTCTGAGAGATCGCTCACATCACCGAGCCAGCGGGATCAAATTCAAACACAAGCCATTCCTTCATCCGGTCGCTTTGGGTTCTCTGGATCAAAAACCCAAGTGTCATCTTCTGGAAAAGTTCCAGCTCGATCCCCTCTTGATATCCATCGACCAGAGCCACCAACCCGACGATCGTGGGCGCTGTGGATTGGAGGTGTTGCAGCCCTCCTCTTGATCGGTGGACTCGGTCTGGGCATTCCCCAGATCCAACGGCACCGAGAACAGCAGTACCTTCAGCAAGCGAAGCAGGTAGCTGAGCAGGGAGATTTAGAAGAAGCGATCGAGCTTGCCACTCAAATTTCCCAACATCAGTCAACCTTTGCCGAAGCTCAGAGCTTAATTGGAAATTGGCAACTCCAACAAGCCCTGAGCGCAGTTCAGGAAGAAGACTTCGACACAGCCCGCCAATCGATCGCTCTCATTCCCACTGATCATCCAGCCTATGCACAGGGACAAGAGGTGATCAACACCATCACCACACTTGTGTCCGTACAAGATCAGATCGATAGAGGTGAATTTCGAGCCGGACTTGAGCAACTCTACCAGATCAAGGCCAATAGCCCATTAGCCGATCTGGCTCAGGATCGTGCATGTGAAGGATTAGCCACGTCCCTTGATCAGCAATATCGGATCTTAGTCAATCGGAGTGAAGCAGGAGAAGTGACTGAAACGCCTTTATTTGCCGCGTTCACCTTCGATCAATGCTCTCGTTCCCAGCTGGATCTAAACGCTGAGATTCTCCGTCTGCAAAACCGCAGTGATGAATCCCTCAAAGTCTTGACCCTAGTGTTGTCGGGGTTTATCTGGCAAGATCTGCCGCAAACGGCCCAAAGCGATCTAAACGAGATCCGGGTTCGTTTCCTTGAAAAAGGTCAGCTTGTTGCTGAAGCGATCCTTCCCGATCCGATCTTGCTAGATGGAGGCGAGGCACAAGTCGAGCAAGCCTTAGATTCGATCCAAATGGTCAATTCCCAACGGTCCTCGCAGGCATCTCCCCAGAGTCTGATCCCCTCATCCTCCAGTTCACAGTTCGATATTACGGGGATTTACAACGTGACAGGACGGGATCCTGATGGCAATGAGTATAAAACAACACTCAGTATCAGCAAGTTAGGCTGGATCTATCGATTAATCTGGCAACTAGAAAATCCGGTTCAAGGGGTAGGGATCCTTCAAGATCAGACCCTCTCAGTTGGATGGGGTGGCCAAACCTGCACGGTTGTCTCCTATCTTGACTACTCTCCGCGCTAAAGCGACGGAGATTCCCCGGAGGGATTTCAGCACT
>CAZONZ010000552.1:0-2629 GCA_964581005.1 uncultured bacterium | reverse complement strand
GGATCAGCAAAACCAGTTGGCTCAGGTCAATCTCACGATCAATGCGATCCTTTAGAGAAGTTGTCGTCAACAATGGGTAGAAACAAAGTCCCCAGAACCCGCCTGAGGACTTAAGTCACTTTTGATCTGGAGGTTGATTGATCTCGATGAGTCAAGATCCCTGTCCACCGCTTGCGTTCCACCGGATTCCCCACCGTCACCTTGGTTCGCAGATGAGCCATCACCATCACTGCGATCCGATCAGGGCGTGAAACTCTGGGAAAACGAAGGCGATCAGTTCCGGGAAGCCAGTATCCAGAGCCTCCTCCCACGACTCATCAAAGCGGGCCGGATCCGTCATCGTGATCGAGCAAGAGAATAGCCAGATCCTATATTCTCCCAACACATGAGGGATGGGCTAGGAGTGTCTGGTGTTGATGGCGAGACGCTTCTATACTGGGGAAGCTGATGAAGGGATCGTTATGGATAATCAACGCCTCCAAACCAATCAAGATGTGATTGATGCCCTGCTGAACTGCTCCAGTGCTGAGGAATTTAATCAGATCCTCACTGCATATCATGATCACCTGGACCGCGACTTTCTAGAGGTGCTCGATCAACGGATTGCTGCAATTGGAGGACAGGATCCAAGGTTGGAGGAGCGATTGCAGGCATTGCGATCCTCGTTGGTGCAAATATTGGATCCTCGAATGCAGTCGTACCTGGTTTTGATCCAACAGCTGATGGGGTGCCCACCAGGGGAAGAGGTACGGATCCTGAGGGAAAACTCGGAACTTGTGGATCAGAGATTTGTGGAGCTCATGGATCAAGTGGCCGAGCAGTTGGTGGATCCTGCACTCGCAGGCACGTTGAGACAACTGGCTGCTCAAGTACGACAGGCCCTGAATGAGCCTTAGAGTCGGATCACGTTTAACCCTTCCCCCTGCTCCTTCGATCTCGATGTAGACTCTTGAGCCGGGGGATCGAGGATCTGCAGCTCAACGAGATCCTCAACATCACCAGTCGCAGGTCAGGGATCCTTAGATCCTGCGATCCGGACTAACGACGGTAGAGTTGATGCTCCAGTTGACGAACTTGGCGCTCCAACCGATCGAGGCGGCCTCGCAGCTCATCCATTTCGGCTTGGCGCGGTACCCCTAGATCCTGCATGATGTTACGGACCTGGAGGTGCAAATAGCTTTCCAAATTGGTTTGCTCCGACTTCACCTGGTTGAGCACTGAATCGATCACACTGCTAGCTTCCTCTGGCTTCAGTTCCCCCTGCTTCACCAGATCATCGGCAGCCTTGCGCAGTTGCTCCGTCACCAGCGTTGTGGTGCCAACCCCCACAAGCAGCAGTTGTCGTAATAAGCTGTTATTGTCCACGGATCCTCCTTGCTCTGAACGTGCTCTCAGCAACCTGTTCGCCTTTGCCATGGATTTCAGTCCATGTGCCAGCCTATGATCCCCCAGAGACTGACCCCTCATGAGTACCTATTCTCCTAAGTTTGTCCTCAACTTTGCAACCGGATCAGTGAGTTTTCCCCTCAGCCATGCCGGAGCTACCGAGTTGCAGAGTATCCTCACCCACCTGATGCAGCAACTGCACCAACGATCTGGCTCCCCTCCCACCCAACAGCCTCAGCCCCCAACCGACTACGCTCACACCGAAGCCGATCTACGCTTTGAGGTTTTCTGTAATCCCAATATCTGGCCTAGCCCCCATGCCGCTAAAGTGTTGATCACCCTAAAACACGGATCGGTTCGCCTCTCCACCGAGACCGAACTCCCCAGAGTCATGGAAGATCTAAGTCAATTTTTAGAGGCTTGACACCCGTGAAAGGATCAAACTGGATCTGGGATACCTGAGCAACCTGAAACCGCTGAGATCCATCACGAGAAACTCGTTTTCATTGTTTTGATGATGGTTCATGATCGTTCAGTCATTCTTGATGATAGTCCTGATCCAAACAGTGGTAGGCTATAAATCAATCTTTGGAGTTGTTGATCATGAAAGCTATTGAGGCCATTTACAATCGACGTTCCGTTAAGCATTTTGATCCAGAACACCGCCTCACCCCTGACGAAGAACGCACCTTGTTTGAGACTATGATCCAAGCACCAACCAGCTTTAATATTCAGCATTGGCGTTTCGTAATCCTGCGAGATCCGGCCCTCCGTACCAAGATCCGGACTGAATTTGGCAATGATCAAGCTCAGATCACCGATGCCTCATTGCTCATTTTGTTTACCGCTGATCTCAAGGCATGGCGTAAGAATCCAGAACGGTATTGGGCGAATGCACCCAAAGAAGTTGCGGATCTGTTAGTGGGCTGGATGGGTCCATTTCATGAAGGTCGGGAATGGTTACAACGCGATGAAGCTCAGCGATCGATCGGGATGGCAATGCAAACCCTAATGCTGGCCGCTCAAGATCTGGGCTATCAGTCCTGTCCGATGATCGGATTCGAGATCGAGAAGGTTGCAGACCTGATCAAACTGCCAGAAGATCATGTCATGGGTCCGCTCGTCGCTATCGGCAAAGGGATTAAAGATCCTTGGCCCAAACCCGGTCAAGTTCCACTGGAAGAACTTGTATTTGAAAACTCGTTCTAAACTAAGCCTCACCTCTGAGACCCTTTGAGGCCAT
>CAZONZ010000551.1:0-2629 GCA_964581005.1 uncultured bacterium | reverse complement strand
CAAACCGGCTTCGTCTTGATCGAAGGCTGATCCACAATCCCCCAGGACAGTTCAACTCAACCAGACTTGCGATCCGAACCAAGATTGATTTTCATGGGGAGAGATAGTTTTAACCTGTGGCTTTGCTGTGTTTTCCTCTGCAGTCCACTCCACCCCATCGCCTGATCGATGTGATCCGTGTGATCCGTTTGATCTACGCCCAACCTTAAAGCAGTATTTTGGCTATGACACCTTCCGTCCTGGTCAAGCGGAGATCATTACTCAGGTTCTCAAGGGTAAAGATGTCTTTGCGTTAATGCCCACAGGGGGGGGTAAATCC
The DNA here is from genome assembly GCA_964581005.1 of uncultured bacterium. Lineage (GTDB taxonomy): Bacteria > Cyanobacteriota > Cyanobacteriia > Thermostichales > Thermostichaceae > CAZONZ01. The sequence goes on along the minus strand of CAZONZ010000551.1, from coordinate 2,310 downwards.
CTCTGCTACCAACTGCCAGCCTTGCTGATGCCTGGGGTCACGCTTGTGATCTCGCCCCTGATCGCCCTCATGCAAGATCAAGTGGTTAGCCTCCAAAATAACGGGATCGGAGCCACCTTCTTAAACAGCAGCTTAAGCCAGAGGGAACAACGCCATCGAGAACAAGCACTGGTTCGAGGTGACTACAAGTTACTGTACCTAGCCCCCGAACGATTTTCGCAAGAAGGGTTCTGGCCCTTGATCGAGCAGATCCAGCAACAGCAGGGGATCCCGCGTATGGTGGTGGATGAGGCCCACTGCATTTCGGAATGGGGTCACGACTTTCGGCCTGAATACCGCCAGCTGCGGATGGTGCGGGAACGGTTAGCCGATATTCCGGTCACCGCTCTCACCGCCACGGCTACCGATCGGGTTCGATCCGATATTGTGCATCAATTGGCCCTGCAGGATCCGTTTACCTTTGTGGCCAGCTTCGATCGGCCCAATCTCTACTATGCGGTTTATCCCAAAAGCAAGCGACTAGATGCAGATGTTCAACTGATCCAGCTCATCAAATCCCTAGAATCGGGTGCTGCGATTGTCTATTGCCAAAGTCGGGCTGAAGTGGAGCGAGTGGCCGAGAGGCTTTGTCTGTATCAGATCCAGGCGTTACCTTATCATGCTGGCTTAGCCGCCGAGCAACGTCAGGATCATCAAGATCGCTTTATCCGGGATCAAGTGCAGGTGATGGTGGCAACGATCGCCTTTGGCATGGGGATCAATAAGCCGGATGTACGTTTGGTGATCCATTACGATCTGCCTCGCAACATTGAAGGGTACTACCAGGAATCGGGACGAGCGGGACGGGATGGGTTGTCTGCCAGCTGTATTTTGTTTTTTAGTCGGGCCGATCGAGGCAAAATTGAATATTTAATTGAGCAGAAGAGTGATCCTCAAGAACAGCGGATTGCGCGTCAACAACTGCGACAGATGCTGGACTATGCCGAAACCCATCTCTGTCGGCGGCGGATCATTCTGGGGTATTTTTCCGAAACCCCGGATCAGGAAAACTGTGGCAACTGTGATAACTGCTGTCAGCCTGTTCAATTAGAAGATCGCACCATTGAAGCCCAGAAATTTCTCTCCTGTGTGTATCGCTGCCAGCAACGGTTTGGCATGAAACACATTATTGATGTGCTACGCGGATCAAAAAATCAACGGATTCAACAGCTCGGCCATGATCGCCTCTCGACCTATGGCATTGGTCACGATCTAACGGCACGGGCATGGCAACACCTAGGTCGATCCCTGCTACAACAAGGGTTTCTCAACGAAAGTCAAGATGGATATCCGGTGTTGTCGATCAGTGCTCAAGGGTGGCAGGTGTTGAAGCGGCAGGTGACCGTCGAAGTGCCCCAGTTGGAGTCCAAGGCTGTTGAATCCAAAACTCCTGAACCGACCTCCGATCCAACCTCCGCAGCAGCCCCCACAGCCCAGAGTTCTGCTCAAGCCGATCCAAACCTTGTCCAACACCTCCGCCAATTACGTCGCCAGCTAGCTGATACTCAATCGGTGCCGCCCTACGTGGTCTTCCCAGATCGAACCCTTTTGGAGATGGCTCAGGCCCAGCCCACAACCTTAGACCAAATGCAACAGATCCACGGGGTTGGATCTCGGAAGCTCGCTCAGTATGGCCAAACCTTCCTGGACGCGATCCAGCAGTACCACCTCACCACTCGTGCAGCGGATCAGCCTGATGATCTACCTGATGATCTAGAGGATACTGAGTCCTCTGATTCTACCGAGGATGCACCCCCTCCACCCCTGGATCAGACCCATCGCTCTGAGGTATCCAATGTATCGGATCTCTCCACTCCATCCTTGGATCAACACGCTCCAGAACTGAACGCCCCTGAAGCTTCCTTGAGAACGATCAACCCCGCCCAGGAAAAAACCCTCAGCTTGTATCAGCAAGGGCTTAGCGTGGATGCGATTGCAGAACAGCGTCAACTCAGCCGTGGCACGATCATTAGCCACTTGGCCCAACTGCTGGCCGAAGGAGCACCTCTCGATCTAGACAAATTGGTATCCCCGGCTCGACAGCGGCAGATCTTCCGAGCCTTTTACGATCTGCACAGTTACGCGAGTCTCTCAGCGGTGCGGGAGTTGTTAGGCGAGGAGTTTAGCTATGAAGAGATCCGCTTTGTGAGGGCCGCGATCTTTCAGCAACCGTGATCCACTTCGCTCCTTAGTCGCCTCCCTTGTAAGTAAGCGGCTTCAGGAAAGCTGAAAACCGTAACGGTATCTAGAATGCCTGACGGTCGATATTAC
>CAZONZ010000550.1:0-2633 GCA_964581005.1 uncultured bacterium | reverse complement strand
GGGTTTAAGAGTTATGAAGCACTCTGGATGAGGTTGCAAACAGGGCTGATCCCAATCGATCGGTTTAATCCTTTGGCCGATATTGTAGATACGGATCGGCATTTGGAAGCTCAAGGTGAGGAATTTCCGGATCAGGTCCAAACTCGATTACTGCAGTTATTCCGGAGTTCAGGGCTAGAGATCTATCCACATGAGTTACCCGCACTTGAGAACGTAAGCCCGCTTCAAGCTAAGGTGATCCAGGCAACAACGATGACATTGGAAGCAGGATAGTGTCCTGAGCGATCCTGGCGTATCTAGTTAACTGGTTGATCCTCCGAGTCCAGCATTGTGAGTCCTTAACCGTGAAGCTGGTCGATCTCTCCAGATCTCTGCTCCAAGTCAAGAGGATCGAGCTTCGCCTTACGTTGAGGATCCATATCTATCGAGATCTGGGCTTGTTACCCAGAGAGAGGCTGATTCTCCTTCAGCAGACCCCTCGATCAATGCGATCTCTGCTATAATCCTGAGATCTCTCGGCACGCCGCTGAGCTTTACGTTACCTACATCGACTAATAGTTATTTACTCTAGCTGTGCTACGGAGGTAAAAATGAGAAATTCTCTATTAAATTGGGAAAGACTTAGCAATCATAGGGCTAACGTGCTGACTGCTCTTTTTTATGTTATCTTCCTTGCATGGATTCTTAATGTTGTTCGTATAATCAACTGCTACATACAAGCTCCTGTTTCCAGTTACCATTCCTCCAGTCTTAGTCAAGTCATAAGTACGCTGATCCTCATGACGATCGAGGTGATAATTGTCCATAAGCTACTAAAACATTCAAACAAAAAATATTATCTCACTAGAGTAGTCTTATTATTAATATTAAACTCATTTTACTTTTGTGTTTCAGCATTAGTGAGTTCAGCAATTTATGATAGGCGTCCCTGGCTTGAGGGATACCCTCCTAGTGTTTCCCCTCTGCCACCATCCCTAGATTTTCATCTTAATTGGCTCCTAGATTTAGAAGTAATTTTAGGAGGAGTTCTTGTGTCTTATTTGATGATCAAAGCTATAGGCATTGTGTTAATCAATATGACCAAATCTAGAAGATCTGATCGGGTCTAACTTGGTACTGAAGCGAATGCTCAGGGCTTCACACCTTAGATACTCATTTTCACAGGTCTTTCGGGTTGCTTTTTTTGCATTAGGCTACTCAGCAAGGAAACTCAGTGGGTTGGATGGACTCGCAGATCTGTTGCCAGGGTTGGTCATCGGAGCTTGCAAAGCCAAAGATAGCCTGATGGGGATCACCTACAACACCATCCATCTTATGTTAAAAGGAAGTTAATGAGCGGGGTTAATAGCTTTTCTGCCCATGATCTGTCCATTAGATATAGCCCTGAATAGATTCCTTGGGATTGACGGTCGGGTGCTAGCTAGAAAACGTACAGTAGGGCTAACAGCCATGGGTCGGTAGCACAACAAGTCTATCAAGAGTATAGCAAGCTGATCTGCCTTCATCTCAGCCTTAACTCCAATTCTGACAGATCCATTCGTCCCGAACCGACTTAGGATCAGAAGAGAGTAGCATTTCCTAGCTTGCACATTCACCATGACCGCCACCTTCACCCCGATCCCGACCTTCCCGATCACCGCTGTTGTTGGTCACCAGCTCATCAAATTGGCTCTCCTCCTGACGGCTGTGGATCCAAGTTTAGGAGGTGTTGCCATTGCAGGCCGACGGGGTACTGCAAAATCGGTCTTGGCGAGAGGACTCCATGCCCTATTGCCCCCGATCGAAGTCATTCAAGGATCCTATTGCAACGATGATCCCAGCCAACCCTCGACCTGGTCCGATTGGGCACGCCAGACCTTTGGGATCCCAGAGATCGATCCTCCCACCGAAATCATCCCAGCCCCCTTCCTGCAAGTTCCCCTAGGGATCACCGAAGATCGGTTGTTGGGCGCGATCGATGTCAGCCAATCCGTCAAAACTGGGGAATCGATCTTTCAAGCGGGAGTATTAGCGAGTGCCCATCGTGGCATTTTGTATGTGGACGAGATCAATCTCCTTGATGATCAAATCGCCAATCTGTTACTCACGGCGATTGGTGAAGGGATCAATCAGCTGGAGCGAGAAGGGATCAGTTTGCAACACCCCTGTCGCCCGATCCTGGTCGCCACCTACAACCCTGAAGAAGGTCCACTGCGACAACATCTCCTCGATCGCATCGGCATCGTCCTCCCCGCCGACGAGATCTTCAGCTTAGACGACCGGATCGAAGTCGTGAATCGAGCCACTCGGTTTGCCGATGATCCAACTGGATTCTCCTCTGGGTATGCCGAGGATCTAGACGATCTACGCACCCAGATCGCCCTCGCGCGAGTGTGGCTACCGCAAGTCAAAGCCAAGCCTGACCAAATGAGCTATCTAGTCCAGGAAGCGATCCGGGGCAACATTCAAGGTCATCGGGGAGAACTCTTTGCCCTCAAAGCCGCTAAAGCCCTCGCAGCTCTGGACGGGCGCACCTTCCTCACGCCAGAGGATCTGCAGCAGGCCGTTCAACTGGTTTTGATCCCCCGATCCAACTTCACTGAGACCCCGCCGCCCCCTCCACCCCCGCCGCCCCCCATCGATCAGCAGGAACC
>CAZONZ010000549.1:0-2670 GCA_964581005.1 uncultured bacterium | reverse complement strand
AAAGTCCTCCGAGAAACCCCGTCGCCTTGTGCGCGGGGAGGGATAGGAGCGTCGATTGAGCGGGGCTCGATGCCCCCGAAATCGACAATTTTGTGATACGATAGTTGGTATGACAAGCCCACTTCCTTAATAAAGGCACTCTCTGCAAGGCTACGCACTACAGGAGAAACAGTTTCAGAAGCTTCGGCTTTTTGGGAGAGAGGGATGAGCATTAAGTTGGCTCCTTGCGAAAAATTGAATACTCAGGGCAGCAGTCAATCTGCCTATTGCGCTCCGACTTCTAGCTAGCTAGAAGGATGTGGAAGTGCAAGCCTCATCCCCTTGTGGGTGAGGTTGTTGACAGAGCGCCTCCTAATCAAGGGCTAGGGATCCAAAAAGGCTGGATGATGAGTGGGCATTGCTCGGATTTTTGGGATCTCCTTGGATTTGCTTGGGTTTCTTTTGATCCTCATGACTTTAGATCCCAGTGAGTTCAGGGTCAGTAGTTGTGTTGGGATCTCTGTATAAATCTCAGCAGGGGATCTCAATAGTGGTTACCAGCTTTACGATAGTGGGGTGCTGTCATTCCTTCAGGATTGGAGACTCGTCCAGTCTTGACCTCGGCATAGATCAACCAATGATCGCCCGCTTCAGTCCGAGTTTTGACTTCACACTCCAGATAGGCCAGTGCTTCAGCTAAAATGATCCCGCCATTGTTGGCCTCCTGGGTAGAGATTCCGGCAAATCGATCGGCTCCAGGGGGAAACCACTTCAGAAAGTGGCGCATGAGTTTCAACTGCTGCCCTTCCTGTAGAACGTTGAGGACAAATGGATCCCCAGGATGCAAGAATGATTCAATAGCTCGATCCTTTGCAACGGCAATCGTCAATCCTGGAGGATCCAAACTAGCCTGAGCAACCCAGGAAGCAAGCATGGCACTACGCCGCTCCTCTTGTCTAGCCGTGACAATGTACAAGCCTCCAGTCAAGCGCCCTAAAGCCCGATCCAGATCACTATCCCATCCCTTCATCTGCTGAATCTGGTGAGACTTGAACAACATTTGAGCCAGATCGGTACCCGCTTCTTCACACATTTGGTAGGTAATCAGGGTTGGCTCTCCCTGGATCCGGATTGGTTCAAATCCTGGTTTCAGCCCTAGATCTCGAAAGCGATTCATCAAAGGATCGATCGGTTCATCTTCTAGTCCACAGGAGGTGACAAGGCCGATCACCTGTTTAGGCTTAGCAGCAGCCAGGATCGTTTGGACAGCCGTTTGAGCTGCCTCATTACTAGCGGGGGGAGTACTGATCACAATTCCAGCAGCAACGGTGACCAGATCACGGATTTCTTGTAGATCGGTGGTGGTGAGATCGACCCACTCAATTAAAGCACCTACCTTAGTGATGCCCCGACCAATAGCTTGGGTTAACGACTCGCTACGGCCATAATCAGCACCATAAAAGATCGCTACCACAGTGCTATTTCGGGTTTGATCCTGGCTCCAGGTATAGTAGCGCTGGGTCAGATCCTGGTGATGATATTTCAGTAAAGGACCATGGCCTGTGGCGATCAATTGAATGGGTGGCAATTGATACATGCGCTTCATGCCTGACAGCACTGATCGGGCATTTGGACCCATCAAACAGTCATAGTAAAAGCGGAAATGAGATTCGATCGTGTCAAGATTCTCATCATAAAGGAATGAGTCACAGTAGTGCATTCCAAATACATCACAGGTGAACAGAACGCCTGTTTTGTGATCATACGTGAGCATAGTATCAGGCCAGTGCAAGTTGGGAGCCATGACAAATTCCAGCACATGACCTTGACCTAGATCGATCTGATCGCCATTTTTCACGATCTGCTGCTGAAAGGGGATATGAACCCAATCCGCTAAGAATTGCAGCGCAACTTTGGTTCCAACAACGATTACATGAGGAGCACAAGTCACAACATCCTGGATCAGACCACTATGATCGGGTTCAGTGTGGCTGACAATCAGATACTTGAGCTCGTCCAAACGGGCCTGTTGTTGTAGCAGATCAAGCCATTGATTGCGAAATTTCTCATGAGCTGTATCGATCAAGGTGAGGTGATCGGCCTCAATCAAAAAGGCATTGTAGGTGGTGCCTTTCTCCAGATTGAATTCGATATCAAAGCGTTCTCGATCCCAGTCTAGAGCTCGGATAGTGGTTGTTTCTGCAGCGATCGATTCAGTCTGCAGTGTCAATCGGGGTTGGACGGGATGCAGCAATGTTGTCATGAAACTCTCCTTGCCCTAAGGCACTATTCAGAGATAGAAGATCCTTTGGTTCCCTTCAGCCTGTACCGATCAGGACTCTAATAAAAAGCACTGGGCTTGGAAGCGCAGAAGCATCAAATGATCGTAAAATGGGTTCAGTTTGCAAAGAGGGGGAATGCGAAATGAGAGTCCAAATAGGTTGATCTGGCGTGCAAATGGGCATTGAGTTGGAATCAGCTTGCAGATCCAGATAGCAACCGTGCGATGGTGAATTCTCAGAGGGGTATTAGTTTGAGTGGGATTCAATGCGATTGGGTTAGAAGCTGGCACTTGATGAAGCCGCTTTTGAGATGTGAGCTGATTCATACATGTCGCCTTAACTCTTGTAAAACTACACTAGCAACTCAAAACAATAGTGTAAATTCAATGATTTTAATAAAAATGATAGA
>CAZONZ010000548.1:0-2676 GCA_964581005.1 uncultured bacterium | reverse complement strand
GATCATGATTCCAACCACTGCCCCTGGATCAACAGTCTATGAGGGATGGCTAACTCGCTTGCTCCAATCGACTGGAGGCCCCGATCAGATTCGACAATCTCTCCACCAGCAGAATCTGAATGCCAAGATCGTTGAACCTCAATCCGGAGAACGCTTGGAACTGATCCTAACTGCTAGGGGTGAGCATTAATTGTTAGTTACGATACAATGCAAACTAGCTGTTAAATGCTGACAGCAGTACACTCTTTTTACCATTTTTACCATGCCAGATCCTGTCTACCCATTTTCAGAATTACTGGAGTTTCTCGGAGATACCCAAATCTTTCACGACCTACCACGAGAACAGCTGGCAGCCCTGGCCCAGATCAGTCGGACTCAGGTGTATGAGAAGGACGAGATCCTGTTTCATCAAGGCGATGAGGGCAATGGCTTTTTTATTGTGCAGTCAGGTCGAGTCAAGGTATTTCAGCTTTCTGCAGGGGGCCGTGAGCAAATTCTGCATATCTTTGGGGCAGGGGATCATTTTGCCGAAGTTCCAGCATTTGATGGACATAGCTTTCCAGCCTCAGCAGCTGCTTTGGAGAAGACAGACGTTTTATTTTTTCCCCGTCAATTCTTTCTTCAGCTGTTAGAACACAATCCTACGCTAGCGATCAATCTACTCCGAAGCTATGCCCGCCACCTCCGTCGTTTCTCTCAGTTAGTCGATAATTTATCGTTACGAGAAGTTCCTGGAAGGTTGGCGACTTACTTGCTTAAGTTGAGCGATCAGACTAACCCATCTAACTCGTTTGAACTTGATGTCAGTAAGAGTCAATTGGCTGCTCTACTCGGAACGATCCCGGAAACGCTTTCCCGTGTCTTCTATAAACTGAGTCGTGATGGCATTATTACGATTGAAGGTGCAACGATCAAAATTCTCGATCGCAACCGATTACAGGACTTAGCCCAATAGAGTTCGATCGAGGCAAGGCGGCAAAGATAATGTAAGAGCTACGGAACAACAATGCAAGCAGATAACAGGATCGTATGAGGTAGAATCTTGAGAGCAATCATGGAATGTCCAAGCAAGAGGATGTCCAATTGGTTTCTCCTGGCACAGATCGCTGTTCTGGATCCAGTCATACTCTGAGGGATCATGTCAGGAAGACACTTCCATACGGGTTGATCATCGGGAGGATCCTAGCGTGACCTATTCAGCCAATCAGGAGTTAGCGATTTGTACTCGTAGTTTGACTAAGTGCTTTGATCGCCATATTGCGGTTCGAGATGTTGATCTTGAGGTTGGATCGGGGGAGGTGTATGGGTTGATCGGTCCGAATGGGGCTGGGAAAACAACCTTGATCCGGATGTTAGCTGCAGCTGAAATTCCAACAGCAGGCGAGATCTTTTTGAGTGGTGAGCCGTTGTTGCAGGATCATCAAGCCAATTCAACCTTGAAACGACGTTTAGGCTTTTTGCCCGATGATTATCCACTCTACGATGATCTCAATGTTTGGGATTATCTTGATTATTTTGCTCGGCTGTATCATTTAACTGAGCCTCGCCGCAGTCAACGGCTGTGGGAGGTTCTTGATCTGGTCAGTCTGGCCCACAAACGAGATAGTCGGATCAATACGCTCTCTCGCGGCATGAAACAGCGATTAAGTCTGGCTCGCACGATTATTCATGAACCGATCCTGTTGCTATTGGATGAACCTGTGTCTGGATTAGATCCCATCGCTCGTCAACAATTTCGGGATGTGATCAAAGTGTTGCAGGAAGCAGGGATGACGATTTTGATCTCGTCGCATGTGTTGAGCGATCTAGAGGAGTTGTGTACCTCGATCGGGATTATGGAGTTTGGGCATTTGGTGGAGAGTGCCAAATTAGCTGATCTTTATCAACGCTTAAGTCAACAACAGATTCTGATCTCTGTGCTGGGAGATCTTGATCCGATCAAAGCCGAATTGCGTCAGCATCCCCAGGTTGAGAGAGTGGAAGTCTTGAAAGGTTCGGTTGGATCTAGAGAAGCGAAGGGAGCGATCGGAGTCACGGGATCTCATCCTTCTAGACTCCGAATTCAGTTTTCGGGCGGGCTGGAAGATTGTGCTAATCTTTTGCAGGCTCTGATCCAAGCTGGGATCCGATTGACGGAGTTTCAACCTGTACGGGAAGATCTGGAAGCCATGTTCCTAAAGTTGGATCATAAGCAATCCTCATGAAGATGGCCACGATCCCCTCAGAAGCATATCGGGCAGAGTCTCTAGGATTCAGTGTTAACAAATGAGTCATTTGGTTGACTTGCATCGCAGCCACCAACCGAGCATCATGCACTTGCACTCCCATAACCTTGAACTGAACCACCAACTGTCGCCACCTCTGATAGATCTCTGGCTGATCGGGAAGGAGGCCAAAAAGACGCTCAATCAGCCTAAGTAAGCGATCGGCTTCGACAAGAGTTAGACCAAAGCCATTTTTTTGACACTCCCCGGCCTAAAGGCGCGGGGATTCTCAGTTCGCTGGGTGCCCATTGGCATTGCCCTCACCGAGCTTCTTGGCGGTGTGTCCCACCGCTGCAAGCCCTCTGTTGCTTACCACTTGAGCCGCAGAGTGATCGAAAGCTGCTTCAGAGTGATCGCAAGCTGCTTCAGAGTGATCGCAAGCCGTTTCAGAGTGATCGAAAGCTGCTTTAGA
>CAZONZ010000547.1:0-2680 GCA_964581005.1 uncultured bacterium | reverse complement strand
CCGTCCAGGAATGAGCGAGTGCTCTGGGAGTCAGCAGCGAATTGGCCAATGCCACAGTACCCACCCAAGCTGTCTATTTCTCAGCTGGCCAATCACTTGAAAGGTGTATCAAGTCGTTTGTACCGCAAGCACTACTCGTCCCCCCACGCTGACCAGCTGTGGAGCCCGTCCTACTTTGCAGTATCTGTTGGAGGGGCACCGCTAGAGATCATCAAGCAGTACATCAACAGCCAAAAGCTGTCCTAGAAGGACGGGGCTTGTATCCCAGTTTTTTGGTCAGGGGGATCTTCCTGAACCCGGAGACTCAACTTAATAAACTTGTTCATAGTCTCCTAAGCCCAGAATGCTCAAACTAGGAACTGCCTTATGGCCCAAAGCTTAGCGGCGCGCCAGAGTTTTCATAATAATAGCAAGGATAGGGTTAGCCGAAGCGTTTGCTGCAGTGCCCGGTTAGCCACTCATGCTCGCTGCGGGCACATCAGGACTAGATAACGCTGTATCCACTATAAATAGGGCTTTTGGCGATCGTCCAAGTGTGCAGCGTCTTGAGAGACTCCCTCAGGGACGTACCCAGACTGGACGGACAAGCCAAGATCTGCGGTGACGCTTCGATTGCAGATATTGACAAGTTTCGATATCCCCTGTATCGTTATCACTATGGGAACGCACAAGGTTATGGTTACCCCAAAGCCCTCTCAGCTCAAACCGGAGGCAACAGAACCAGATTACTGCTGTCGGCTTCCTTCAGAACCCTCCCTGTCTGAGGAGCAAGCACGAGAGTACGCCAGTTGGTTCAAAGCCTTGTCCGATCCAACTCGGCTTCAGATCCTCAATGTGTTGGCCCGCCAGCAGGAGCCCCTCTGTGTCTGTGACATTGTGGCTCGCTTCAATCTTGGACAACCTGCCGTTTCCCATCACCTCAAGATCTTGCGTGAAGCCCGGTTTGTCACCTCCTCACGACAAGGTTCGTTCATTTACTACAGCATTAACCGAGCCTGTTTGAACGCCTTTCCCCAAGCTGCTCACCAGATCATGGATGCTTAAGCAAGGGTTCACAGTCCTTACGTTTTTGATGTGCTGAGTATATTGAACATCGTCAATATTCGATATAGGAGACTTCAATCATGTCACCCCAGCCCACCCCACCAACGGCGGATCAGATTCTGGATCATGTTCGTCACCGCTATGCAGAGGCTGCTGCTCAAGTCAGCCAAAGCAAGGCTGGTTGTTGTGGTCAGCCATCTTCAGCGTTGGAAGCCTTTGGATCCTCTCTCTACTCCCTAGATGATCTGGGTCAGCTTCCTGAAAAGGCTACGTTGGCCTCTCTAGGGTGTGGTAACCCTACAGCACTCGCTGATCTCCGGCCTGGAGAAGTTGTCCTTGATCTAGGCAGCGGTGGGGGGATTGATGTGTTGTTATCTGCTAGACGAGTGGGGGACTCAGGAAAGGCATACGGATTAGATATGACAGACGAGATGTTAGCCTTGGCTCGTGAAAATCAGCGGCAGGCTGGTATTGAGAATGTCGAGTTTCTCAAGGGGCAGATGGAGTCTATTCCTCTCCCAGAGGATCACGTTGATGTCATCATTTCCAACTGTGTGGTCAATCTAAGTCCTGACAAGGATGCTGTTTTACGAGAAGCCTACCGAGTCTTACGTCCTGGTGGACGCTTGGCGATCAGTGATGTGGTGATTCGAGATCCTGAACCTGGAGATGAGCCGATCCCAGATGGGTTGAAACAACAGATGGAACTGTGGGCTGGGTGTATTGCTGGAGCTTTAGAAGCTCAATCCTATCGAGAGAAGCTGGCGGCAGCAGGGTTCATCCAGATCGATATTGAAGAGGTCCGTCGTTACACACCTGAGGATATTTGTGATGGACGATCCATCTCAGAAGACTCGATTCCCGATTCTGTTGCGGATCAGTTTATGAGTGCATTTGTTCGAGCTGTAAAGCGTTCGGAGTAAGCAATCATCAAGATGACTCGCTCTGCTAGAGTTTTACGAACAAGGAAACCTGACTTTGTTCAAGATCAACTCGCTGCAGTTTCTTTGAAACCATCAGGGCAGGCGTTGAACCGAAGTAGATCTGAAGACATGATCAGGTATTTACTGCAGGTTCAACGCAAGTCTATCGATCAATCTTTAGCCTTTCATCCTGAAGCACCAAACTAAGCTAGAGCCGATGGAAGAAGAAGTTCAAGCTTGATGAGAAGATGAGCATCAGGAAACACCATTCGGAGGATGAACGATGGATCCCATTCAATGTTTACCGGATCGAGAGATCAAACCTGTTGGAGTGATCTCAGAACAATTTAGCAGCCGGGGGATCAAGACCTTGCACGAAGCCTGCTCCTGGATCCAAAATCTGCGATATGGGGAGAACTCAAACGAAGCAAACTCGTTGATCCTCTTTGAAGAAATGCAAGGTACCTGTACCACAAAACATGGGGTAATCGCTCGCTTGGCCGTGGAGTTAGAGGTGGCAATCGTCAAGAATTTGGGATTCTATCGCCTCAATGATGACATCGTTACAGGAGTTAATGAGATCATCTTCCCCTATGGACTCAGCTTTATTCCTCAGACTCATTATTTTCTGAGTTATGGCTTGTTTCGTGTGGATTTGACCAGAAGTGTTGCGTCTACACTTAATAATGGATAAAAAGAGGCTAGACCTGCTA
>CAZONZ010000546.1:1266-2685 GCA_964581005.1 uncultured bacterium | reverse complement strand
TCTGTAGTCAGATCGTGGTGGCCAGAACATGGTAGTCGGATCGTGATCATCAGATCGTGATCGCCAAAGCCTCAAACCCGCTGGAAGATCACCGATAAATTATTAGCTGGCATCTGGATCACTTTTTCCAAGATGAGACCCTGTTTTGCGGCCACCTTTTCGACTTCATCCAAATCTCGAACGCCCCACTCCGGATCCTGCCCTTTCAGCATCTGATCGAACTGAGCATTACTGGGTGCTGTGTGCCGCCCACTCCGCTTGAAGGGACCGTAGAGATAGAGAATCCCGCCAGGGGCCAGGATCCGGTGAGCACCCGCGATTAGCCCTAAACAGGCGATCCAGGGCGCAATATGAATCATGTTGATGTTGACAATCGCTGTAATCGGGATGTCTGGAGCCCAAGGGAGATTGAGGGCCAAGCGTTGGGCCATGGTTTCAACAGGCCAGATCGGATCTTGAGCATCCAGTGCAACCGGGGCGGCGATCTGGTCACAAGGGTGATGATCCCGCCAAGCTGTAATACTGGCTCGTGCGGAAGGATCGGCATCGCTGGGTAACCAATAACGGGGGGACAACCGTGGCCCCAGAAACACAGCATGTTCCCCTGTCCCACTTGCGACCTCCAAAACGACCCCACTCGGCGGCAGTACCTGTTGCAGCACCTTCAAGATCGGCTGGCGATTCCGCTCAGTCGCTGGCGCGTATTGACGTTGATCCGGCCAGGAAGGTGGGGAAGGGGTCATACTCAGATCAGAACTACAGGGTGGGGCAGATCAAGGAAGACAACATCGGGTGGATCCGATCCGTTGAGACACATCAATACCAATAGACGATGGTCCAAGGCAAGGATAGTAGAGGCTAGGGTAACCGATCAGCGTAATAAGTACGATACCAGCGCACAAACGCTCCTATTCCATCTTCCAACGATGTGGTCGGTTTGAACCCAACATCTGCGATCAAATCCTCGACATCAGCATAAGTTACTGGCAAATCACCCGGCTGGATCGGTAAGAAATTCAGGATCGCAGGCTTGCCCAAACACGCTTCGATCACCTGAATAAACGTTAATAGATCCACTGGATCATGATTGCCAATGTTATAGAGACGGTAAGGAGGGATCAGGGTTGCTCCCGGAGCTGGATCAGAACTGGGGAGAGAATCGTAGTCTACAGGCAAAGATCCTGCCACCTCAGGAATCGGCTGAGGGATCCGAGCCAAAACTCGTATGATTGCTTCGATAACATCATCAACATAGGTGAAATCTCGCTTCATTTTGCCAAAGTTATAGACATCGATTGGCTTCCCCGACTCGATCGCTTGGACAAACTTAAAATAGGCCATGTCGGGTCTGCCCCAGGGGCCATATACGGTAAAGAACCGAAGTCCTGTGATCGGGAGTTGATACAGATGGCTGTAGCA
>CAZONZ010000546.1:0-1166 GCA_964581005.1 uncultured bacterium | reverse complement strand
TGCAAACAGATCGGCAGTGGCCACGCGATCGACCAGATCCAAGTGCTGAAACTGAAAATGAGGGTGAGGTTGCAGCTGAGCTAAGCGATCCTGCTTCAGTCTGACATCGTAATAATCATTCAAATTATCGATCCCATAGACCGACTGGCCCTCAGCCAACAGTCGGGAGGCAAGATGATAGCCAATGAACCCAGCAACACCAGTGATCAGAATGGTCATAGAGGAGGCCGCTTGATCGGGGATTCCCCTTGATCGAAATCCACACCAAATCTCAAGCAAGGGGCTAGGTCATCAGTAAATCACAGCTCATCTCGACGGGCCAGACGGGTTGAAGCAGAGTTGCCAACAGGCTCTAGATCGGCAGGGAGTCCCAATGGCTACTCGATATCCCCATCAAAGTCATCATTGTAGCCATCATCCCCGATCAGATCGTCAATATCCTCAATGTTACCTTCAGGGGGCTCAACGTTCGGATCAGGAGCTTGTTCGATCAAACGCCCTTGTTGGCGCAACCAGTCCAGGATCGACAAACTATCTTGAGCTGGAATGATCGTTGCTCGTTGACGACGTGACTCTTCACGTAAAGAAGGGTTGTGCATAGTTATTTAGATCGCCTCTGTTCAGGGGATAAACTGATCTGTGATCCTAGCCCAATTTATTGCTCTTATGCTGCCAACCGATCAACCAACACCCTTGACATCCGAACCTAGCTCCCTTGAAGCCCAGACTCCTGATCGTGATTTGTCCAAACCTGTGGTCATGCCCTATCGGTGGCATCTGTTTCTCTGTGCCGATCAGACCAAACCCAAATGCTGTGAAAAATCTGTGGGTCTGGAGGCCTGGGACTATCTGAAGCAGCGGCTGAAAACACTGGGCCTAGAGCAAGGTGATCATCGAGTGTATCGAACCAAAGCCAACTGTTTGCGCCTTTGTGATGCCTCGATCCCTGGACCCATCCTACTGATCTATCCCGGTGGCTACTGGTACCGATCGGCAACACCTGACGTAATCGAACAGATCCTGCAGCAGCATGTGATCGGAGGTAACCCTGTGACGGAGTATCTGGTGGCTGAAGCTACACTTCTAGCCATGAGTGAACACCAGGGTAAAGTTTAGCTTCTTCGGCGGGAAGCCCCGCGCTCTACCGGAACAGTGAGCGTCGGGAT
>CAZONZ010000545.1:0-2685 GCA_964581005.1 uncultured bacterium | reverse complement strand
CAAGAAACTTCTTTGTTGCCATTTTCTTTGTTGCCATTTTCTTTGTTGCCATTTTACGCTTAAGCAAGCTAAGCCCCTAATCCTACTTGACTTCGTATAGGTTTTGCAACTTTTGGGGCAATATCTTGATTGATCCCCCCAATGTATTGCTTTGGCTTTGAGTCACCTAGCCCTGTAGAATGCTTCCTAGCTGGCCTTGGGGCATTATACATGGATTCGACTTGTTCTCTAGCTGTTGCAATATTGGCTGCAGGTAAAGGCACCCGGATGAGGTCTGATCAACCAAAGGTCTTACATCGACTGGGTTCTTTCTCCCTAGTTGAACGGGTGATCCAAACGGTTCTGGCCTTAGAGCCTGATCGCTGCCTGGTAGTAGTGGGCTACGCACAAGATCAGATTCGGCAAGCCCTAGGATCGTACCCCATTGAGTTTGTGGAACAGAGCCAGCAACTTGGTACAGGTCATGCAGCTCAGCAGCTAATCCCCAGCCTGCAAGCCTTCCAGGGCAACCTTCTTATCCTAAATGCTGATGCACCTTTACTACAAGAAGAAACTTTACGATCTCTGCTCAACGCCCATCACCAGCATCAATCTTCAGTAACCCTTCTGTCAGCCATAGTGAGTGACCCAACAGGCTATGGTCGTGTGTTTTGTGATGGATCCAATCAGGTACAGCAGATTGTTGAACATCGAGACTGCACTCCAGAACAACGTCAAAACCCACGGATCAATAGCGGTGTTTACTGTTTCCGATGGTCTGATCTGGTTCAAGCTTTACCTCAACTCAAAGCCGAAAATCAGCAGAAAGAGTATTATTTGACTGATGTGATCAGCCTCTTACCTAGTGCTTCAGCGGTTGATGTAGCAGATCCCCGTGAAATCGCAGGTATTAATGATCGCGTTCAACTCAGCCACGCTTACACTATTTTGCAAGATCGGATCAAAACCCACTGGATGAAAGCGGGGGTTACTCTGATCGATCCCGATAGTATTACGATTGAGGATCAGGTTCAGCTGGCTCCAGACACGATCATTGAACCTCAGACCCACTTACGCGGAGAGACGATCATTGGTCCAGGGTGTCGAATAGGTCCAGGGACTTTGATTGAGAATGGTCGGATCGGGGCCAATTGCCAGATCTTGTTTTCAGTGGTTAGAGACAGCGAAATTGGCGATCAGACAATGCTGGGACCATATGCGCATGTTCGAGGTCAAAGTCAGATTGCAGATCAGTGCCGGATCGGGAACTTTGTGGAGATCAAAAATACTTCTGTACAAGCGAAAACGAATGCTGCTCATCTAGCATATCTAGGCGATGCGAAGGTGGGCACTCAGGTCAACATTGGGGCCGGAACGATCATTGCCAACTATGACGGAATCCAGAAACATCTAACTCAAATTGGGGATCGGAGCAAAACGGGGGCTAACTCAGTCTTGATCGCACCTCTCACGGTAGGTCAGGATGTCACGATTGCAGCTGGATCGACGATCACGCACGATCTACCGGATGACTGTTTAGCGATCGCCAGAGCTCGTCAGGTGGTGAAACCGGGCTGGCAACTAAAGCCTAAAGATCGTTCAAGCTCTACCCCAAATCCCACCTCAGCTTCCAACTTATCTTCCGATCCTCCAGTTTCTCAGACTGCTCCAGCGACTTCAGGATCCTCAGTTACTTGGAACGATCTCAAGATCCATGCGCTAAGACTCAATCCTGATCAAGATCTGAAGCAGGCAATCGTTCAGTATACCCTGGATCAGACGATCAAGGCGGGATTCATCATGACAGCAGTAGGGAGCCTTAAGCAAGCTGCATTACGATTTGCAGATCAGAGTAAAATCGAGATCCGTGTAGGCCGCTTTGAGATTCTTTCTTTAACAGGAACTCTATGCTTAGACGGAGTCCATCTTCACCTTGCCCTTGCCGATCAGCTCGGTCAAACCCTTGGAGGGCATCTTCAACCCGGCTGCTTGATCTACACAACAGCTGAGATCATCATTGGTGAAAGCCCAACGCATCACTTTAGCCGGGAGTTGGATCCAATGACTGGTTTTCAAGAATTGCAGATCAAAGCCCATCCTTTACCCGATCGGACTCACAGCTTAAACACGTAGCTTTCTGCGTTCGGTCAAATTAAGAGATCGAGGTTAAGGGATTGTTGTTTTCTTATTAATAATCTTGTTCCACTGGGTGACCCTATGCAGCTTCTGGGTTGAGTTAGATCTCTTAGCTAGTTCTGCCAAGCCGAATCATGCCCTTAAGCCTTCTAAACATTAATAAAGATGTGATCCAGGCGAGACGAATGATGGAATGTCGGCTATGATTCGGGTGGTCAACGGGCAACCCTAGGCCGGGATCAGTGCAATTCTTCAATTCATGTTCAATTAGGTCTGGAGAAAAACCATCATGAACTCCCAATCAGCTGGAGCCGACAAAAAAGTTGTTGCTGGAATCTGCGGAATTCTTCTAGGTGCATTAGGCGTTCACAAATTTATCTTGGGATATACGCGAGAGGGAGTGATCATGCTCTTGGTGTCTCTCCTAACCTGTGGCCTTGGATCCCCAATCATGGGCATCATTGGCTTAGTGGAGGGCATTATCTACCTCACGAAAACGGACGAAGAGTTTGTGGCAACCTACGTCAGCCCCAACAAGAAGGGATGGTTCTAGAGGAGTTAGGCTCAACC
>CAZONZ010000544.1:0-2686 GCA_964581005.1 uncultured bacterium | reverse complement strand
AGGGTTTCACAAATAGAGAGATTTGTCAATAGCGTTTTAGATGCGTTTACCCTGCAATCAGCCCGACAATCAACCCGTCACTCAGCCCAGATCGCAAACGATATTGGCGACGAAGCCGTTCTGGGAGCCAACTAGGTTGCATTTTCTCAATCAAAAACTCAGTCTGTGACTCCTTCTCCATTTGTTGGGCCAGCCACACCAGCCAGAACTTCTTTTGCCGAGGCGTATACGAGTTCGCACCCTCGATCCTCTCCCTGATATAGATCTCAAGCAAAAGCTCCTGCGCCTCACCTGTCCCCTGTAATTTCTGTAATTCACCCGGTGCCATCTGATCCACTACCACCGCCAAGCTCAAAAACAAGGGAGACCGAACCAGATCCCTAACAGTCAGATCCTGGCTGAGAAGCTGCCAAAGATGGGGCCGCTGGCTCGACTCTAGGTAGCTATAGATTTGATCATTAGACAGTTCTTTCAGGCCGATCGCTCCATTCAGTTGCAGCTGCACCTGGATCTGCTCATACTCTTCTCTCCGGCAACAGATCACCAGCTGACTAGGTGAGGTGCCTCCGGCCTCCCCACGAATCCATTGGTTAAGAGCTTCAACACAGGTTTTCTGGTGATCACTCTTGACCTCATCTAATCCATCCAGCAATACCAGTAACTTCTGTTCTTGCAACCACTGGCGAGTCAGATCAGCGCGGAGACCATATTTCAGCTTGATCGCCTGAGCTAGCCACTCTGGAATCGATTGTTGATGATTGGCCCAACTAGAGAGGTCAACCAGGACTGGGATCGGTTCATGCGGATCCTCCTGAGCTCGATCCAGCAAAGACCTAGTCAACTCCAGCAGCGTTGCCGTTTTTCCCGATCCAGGTTTCCCTAAAATTAGGAGACGCCCCTGGATCTCTGGCCGATCAAAGACATCCACAATCATCAGATCACGATCAAGAGTCTCCTGGATCCCATCCCCCAGCTTGACTTCGTAATCCCAGGACCGTTTCACCTGCTGAGCCTGTTCCTCTTTCCCCAGATTGATCAAGACCTGATGATGAAACGATTGTCGGAGTCGTCCTTCCACCTCAGCACTCACCTGTTGCCAAAGAATGTTTCTTGTTTGCAGACGCTGCTGGCCAGACTTATCTTGATGAACGATCTTTGCAGACTCGCTTGACCGTTTTGGCTGATCTCGTTGCTCCGACATTGATCCACCTCATTGAGATACTAGGGATCTACACATCTATGGATTCCTGCACGCTCAACATAACCCATAAGGTGCTGTCTCAGAAAGCGTACACCAAGGTCTATATCGCACCCCTAAAGTTGTGCTCCTCTGATGGAGAGGTGAGGAGAGATCCTTGGCTATTGCAGTCGATCCAGGCCCAATAGAGAGGATCTGAAACAGCTTTCCGGGGCTCTATCATTCTGAAACAGTTTCCTATTCTCCTAAACGGATCTGTCTGATTCCAAAAGAAATGAATAAGAGTGGAGCCGCTCAAGTGACTAGATAACACTGTTGGCCGATCCATCCCGCAACGCTTTGATCTGCTCAAGGATTAGATCAGTTCGGACAATGATGTCAAGATTGGCAAACCAGAGACCTGCTTTAGAGGTAAGGACTGAAGTGAATTCTGAGAAAAAAGCTCCTTTGTTAGGTAGGCTAGACAGTCTCAGGGTTTTAGAGGCATCGGAGAGCGGCATGACCCGTTTGATCCACGACCAATTTGCCAAGGATTATTTGGAGGAGCTGCTCTCCCCCTTTGGGGCGGTTCAACAGGCTCGTCCGGTTCTAGCGGAGGTGCGTGAGATCGATGTTTGGTTCTCTCCCCATCCTGATACTGTCCCGGATCCAGCTTTAGGTTTGCTGACCCAATTCATGCTCACCCCGGCCATCTTTGAGATCTATCGCAATCCGGTCACCGAAGAGCAGATCGGAGATTGTCTAGCCAAATTCTTTGAGGTAAAGCGCGATGGGATCCGTCACGCCAGACGCGAGAAAACGTCGACGGATCCTGGGCAGATCCCTACGGTCTGGATCATCACCCCAACGGCTTCGGATGGGTTGCTGCAGGGCTATGGGGCTGATCCGGATCCTGGCTGGCCTGAGGGGATCTATCCTCTGGCTTCGGCCTTGCGTACCCTAATTGTCGTCGTGCATCAGTTACCTCGAACCCCTGAGACGTTGTGGTTGCGGTTGCTGGGGCGAGGACGAGTACAGCAGCAAGCGATCGATGAGGTGGAAGTCCTCCCGGCGACCTCACCCTATCGTTGGATCGTGCTGGAGCTCTTGTCAAATCTGCGGGTTAACTTAGAGTTAGAGAATGAAAGTGATCCAGAAGATCGGGAGTTAGTGATGAGGTTGTCACCGCTTTACCAACAACGCCTGCAGGCTGCAACTCAGTCCGGGATTGAGCGAGGGGCTAGGG
The DNA here is from genome assembly GCA_964581005.1 of uncultured bacterium. GTDB lineage: Bacteria > Cyanobacteriota > Cyanobacteriia > Thermostichales > Thermostichaceae > CAZONZ01. The sequence goes on along the minus strand of CAZONZ010000544.1, from coordinate 263 downwards.
CCGAACGGGTGCGGATGATTACGTCCCTCCTCCAGTTGCGGCACGGATCCCTTGATGAAGATCTATCCCGCCGGATCCCAACACTGGCCACAATGAGCCCTGAGGAGTACACCTCGTTCATCTTGCAGGTATCGCGGGAGGATCTGATCGCTCAAGTGCCTGTGATGGATCCTGATCGCTCTGAGTCCTAGAGGTAAGATCACGTCTGTCGATCGTATGACTCTGACTCGGATCCATAACGCCTCGGATCAAGGACGCTCGAA
>CAZONZ010000543.1:0-2694 GCA_964581005.1 uncultured bacterium | reverse complement strand
CAAGCAAGCCTACTTCTTCTTAGGTTGCAACCTGAACTCTAAACATAGTTAGGCAACTCTGCATTGTCCTGAAGGATCCTGGCTGATCGAGTTAGCTGTTTGATCCTCCGAGTCTGATCTTGTGAGTGGTTGGCCGTGAGGCTGGTCGGTTTTCCCAAATCTTGCTCCGAGTCCAGTCGGTGATCGTTGCTGAGGGGGCAAGGTCCAATCAGGATGCTCTTGTACCAACTGCACTAAGAAATCTCGATGAGCAGCTAACTTCCCAGGCTTAGTCGGGCCTGGTTTGTGGGGTGTCAAGTCTTGAGTTTCACGATTATGACATTGATTGTTTATTTGATTTTAGAGTTGGTGGAGATACCAAAGATATGGGGGAGAAAGTTACTTGATAAGCTGAGATATTTGCAAGCCTGTATGAGTCGAGAGATCAGTTACGTACACTGGTTGGAGGGAATGGTTTTAAGATAGGAAGAGGGCAATAAGGGGGTTCTGTCGCTAGAAATGTAAAGTTTTATATCGAGACGCAACACTTCTGGTAGTAACCATTCGTATCTCGACCACAGACTTTTCAGGGAAGACTAGCTCCTGCGGACCAAGCAATTATAACTTTCCACACAGCCAGTTCGCCTACGGCCAGAGTTAGCCACTCATGCTCGCTGCGCGCACATCAGGACCAGATAACGCTGCATCCACTATAAATAGGGCTTTTGGCTATCGTCCAAGTGTGCAGCGTCTTGAGAGATCAGAAGACTGCTAACAGGACACTATCCTGCCTCTGGGATTCATCCTGCTTGCAACCGCATCCAGATTACTTCATAACTCTTAATAGCTTTTATCATCCTACGTCCAGGAGAGCCGAATCTTCTTTAAACATTCTCAGACGTTTCACTGTTGGGTGTGGGTTGTGGGTTAGGTTGATCCGTTGTTTCTTGAATGATCACTCGCCGTACCATGCTCCAGATCAAAACTCCTGCACCCCCAGTGAGTCCCCCTAATCCGATCAAGACTGGAGACAAACCCCAATAGGTTTCGGCGACCCCAGCTAACACTAGCGGCAAACTGAGGGCAATATTGACTAGATTGTTTTGCAGACCAAAGACCTTGCCCCGTAAGGCAGCAGGGGTTTCCTCCTGGATCAACGTCTGCATCGGAACCGCAACTAGCGCCCCGGTTAATCCCAACAGACCAATCAAGATCAACGTCGTTATCAACGAACGAGTCGCCCAGCCCATCACGATCAGGGTGACACTCAATCCCAGGGATCCATACAACCCCCAAGCGCTACGACTAAAATAGGATCCACTATGCCCGATCAAAGCAGCTCCTATGGCCATGCCGATTCCAGCGGAGGATAGTAACACCCCAAACTGAGCGGCCCCCAACTCCGGGATCACTTCGGCCATCCGGACTGCTAGGACCGCTAGAGCCGCAAAGATCGAAAACAAGATCACCAGTTGCAACATAGCAGCTCGGACCAGAGGGGCTTGTTTCAAGTAAGACCAGCCTTCCTGCAGATCCGTCCAAACATGCTGCTGAACTGATTGACGAACTCGTTTTCCCTCTTGGGTTTGCAACAGGATCAAGATGAACCCAGCCAGGAGATAAGCTCCTCCGACCAGTAATGTTGGCCCAAATCGGATCGAGGGCAGGATCTGGCGGATTCCATAATCGGCCAGGGAAAGCAACGGTTCACCAACGGCAAAACCCAGGATCAAGGCAGCCATCATCGTGGTGGTGTAGAGGGCATTCGCGGTGAGGAGATGGGGACGGGGAACGATCAGGGGGATAGTGGATTGTTCAGCTGGGGCAAAGTATTGAGTCAGGGTGGAGACACTGAAGGTAATCAGCAGCAGCACCAGGAACCCTAGTGGCAGATCGCCCCAAATCTGTCCTCGCAAAACGCCTAGCCAGATCGGGATCGATAAGACAAAGCTTCCCCGCAATAGATTGGATCCTACTAACACCAATTTCTTGGACCACCGATCCACGTAAACTCCAGCAATGGCTCCAAACAGGATAGCTGGCAGTGTGAACGCTACCATGATCGAGGATACCCAACGGCTGATCGATTCTCCTTGGCTCTGAAAGTTCGCAGCGATCAACGCGATCATCAGGACGAGAAAGATCTTGTCTGCCAGCTGGGAAAATACTTGACCACTCCAAAGAGTCAAAAAGTTACGGTTCTTCAGAACGACGAGAAAGTTCCCGATCCGTTTGCTGGAGTTGCTCTGTAAGGGTTGGGTGGACGCTGGATCGGAGGGTTCAGTCAATTCTGGATCTCGGTGATCGACGTCTTCCTCCCTGAGCTCAGGTGCTGGGTCTTGGTTAGGCTCAAACGTCTCTGCCATCAGGGGATTCTCCCTTTGATCGATTTGATCGATCTCGTGATGGGTTGATTGATCCCCTAGTTTGCTTGTCTGATCAAGCGCAGGTTCAGCTGAGGGAGAGTGATCAAGGGAGGTCTGAGGGGGATCGAGGGAGAGGGTGCCAGTGGAGCGGGGGGAAGGGGTGCGATCGGGTTGCATAAGGCGAAATCGAGAGATCTTAAGCAAAAATTGTGATGTCCTTAACAAATGATCCTATCGCGTTGACAGGGTAATCGCATCAAAAGATGGGGCTGAAAAGTGGTAGGCTAAAGCTACTTTACCCATGTCACGTTTCAACCTCGAAGCCCTGCAAGCATCCATCCAAACTCAC
>CAZONZ010000542.1:0-2700 GCA_964581005.1 uncultured bacterium | reverse complement strand
CTGTCAGTTCACTATTTCCACTCAACTTGCCCAGGGTCAGCATGGTGGCAAACATCCCAGCGATCGGCATCGCCAATACAGCAGTTGCAGGCATGTCCAGCAGCAACAGTTTCAACACATCCAAGGGGGGCACTCGATCATCGACCAAGCGCTCTGCCAGGTTGAACAATTTACCCACGGTCAACAGCAACGTTCCCCCCCCCACTCCAGCCAGGATCGGGGTCAACATCTGGCCAAATAGGTAGCGCTCTAACAAAAACCACTTGAAGAATAAGCGAGGCATGGCAAGGTTCTCAGAACGAGGAATGATCGGCTGTACGGGTAGCAAACGTGCGACTTGATTGGTCACTTGATTGACGATCTGGTGAAGCAGTCAAGGAGGTGATCTGAAGGTGTGGATTCCAAGGATCTCGATAGCATCACCCTAGAAATTCTGAGGAGAGAGTGTCAATGGGGTTAGTTCTTCTCCCTGCTGCTGAAGTTGATTTGATCGAAAAGCTGGGATACAAGCCCCGTCCTTCTAGGACGGCTTTGTGATACAACTGAACTATCCGCCACACAGTCAGAGTCTCGCGTCTCAGAACGGAGGAACCTGTCTCGCAATGGGCGTAATTTCCAAAAAAAGCTTTTCTTATACAGCGGTGGGGCACATCGCAGTGAAGCTCGCAGAGGGGAAAGTCAGTGGACTCCCATTGAAGCGAGAATCCCCGCGCCTTTAGGCCGGGGAGTGTCAAAAGGCTTAGTCTTTGGGATGAGAATAACTCTCCAATAACGGATCATAATTTTGGCTCAACCATTGGGAATCAGCCCTATGAACAACTGGATCGAGATCGAAGGGGGTGTGACTGCTCCACAAGGGTTTGCAGCAGCAGGGATCGCGGCTGGGCTGAAGCCCTCTGGGGCCTTGGATCTCGCCTTGATCTACTCAACCACAGATGCAGCAGTGGCAGGCGTCTTTACGACAAGTCAGGTGAAGGCAGCTTGTGTAACCTATGGTCAGCGGATTGTGACCCAGCAACAGCCCGTTCGAGCGATCCTATGCAATGCGGGACAAGCCAATGCCTGTACAGGTGTAGAAGGGGATCGAAATAATCAAACGTTAGCTGAAAGGGTCGCTCAGTCGATGCAGATTGCCCCCGATCAGGTGTTGACTGCTTCCACAGGGGTGATCGGACGCCAGCTCAGGATGGATCTGATTGAAGCCGCGATCCCAACATTAGTCAGTCAACTTTCGATCGAGGGTTCAGCCGCTGCGGCTCAAGCAATCTTGACAACTGATCTCGTGACCAAAACGGTGGCCTTGGAAACAGAGATTGACGGTCAACGAGTCCGGGTCGGGGGGATGGCCAAAGGATCCGGCATGATCCATCCTAATCTTGCAACGATGCTAGCCTTCCTGACCTGCGATGCTGCAGTTCCCGTGTCCTTCTGGCAAACGCTGATCCGCCAAGCTGCTGATCTCAGTTTCAACCAGATCACGGTAGACGGCGATACGAGTACCAACGATATGCTGCTGGCGCTGGCCAATGGTCAATCCGGGATCCCCCCGATCCAACCGAACACTCCAGCCGCCGAGATCCTGACGCAACTGGTGAATCAAGCCTGTATCACTCTGGCGAAAATGATCGCCCGCGATGGGGAGGGAGCCAACAAACTCATCGAGATCCGCGTTCAAGGGGCCAAGCAAGCCACGGAAGCTCGTCAGATCGCCAGAGTGATCGCCAGTTCTCCCTTAGTCAAATCAGCTGCCTTTGGTTGTGATCCGAACTGGGGTCGAGTGGTTGCTGCGGCAGGTCGGGCGGGAGTTGAGTTCGAGGCCCAATCCATTGATGTCTTTCTGGGCGATTTCCACCTAATGCAAGCCGGGATGCCCCTTTCCTTCGATCGGCAAGCGGCCTCAGACTATTTGAAACAGGATCCGGTTGTCTTCTGTTTGGATCTGCATCAGGGAGAGGCCGAAGGAGTCGCTTGGGGCTGTGATCTAAGCTATGACTACGTTCGGATCAATGCTGAATACACAACCTAGTCATCCTCTCCTTTCGTGGTTTCGTGGTGAAGATCTTGACAGGGAAGAAGCACTGTGCCGTAGTCGAATCTCCAATCTCCAGTTCTACACAAGAGTGAGGTCTCCTTCATACAGAGTCAGAAATTCCTCTGGAGCAAAGGAATCGGTAGAGTCCCACCCATCCTCTTCAAACTCAAGCCACCGACAGTCCTTCAACTCATAATAGTAACCCCTCACTCCCTTTTCTTGGACAATCTGAGCCACCGTGCAGACACACTTGCCCTGACTGTACCCACCAGCCTCCTCGATCGATTCCCTTAATAAGTTGCCCTGGACTCGATCACCCACCTGAAATTTGGGATCAGGATCACGGCCCCCAGGCTTTAATCTTTGGAGGTTCGGTTTGATCACAGACTTCTTCTTCCCATACTGAGTATCCAAGAGCTCTAGTCCTCTTCCAGCCTTTGACACTTTTCCTGATCTATCGTATTCCCCTTACGTTAGGTGAGCCTGAGCAACCCGCCTTCGATCCAACGGATCCTGGTGATGGAGTGGCAAATGGGCACCACGGGAAGCATGAGCCACGTAATTTCTAACGATCGTGCGATTCCGGAAACCAATCCAGGAGTTACGCATTGACAAGGTTATTAAAGGGATTAATCTGATTACCCTCTACTACACCGATCCAGAAGATA
>CAZONZ010000541.1:0-2735 GCA_964581005.1 uncultured bacterium | reverse complement strand
ATTTTGGACAATAGAATTTTGGACAATAGAATTTTGGAACATGAGTTACGGGGCATGAAGATCGTGAGGGGAGGGGTGGAATGGAGATCGTTGCAGGACTCATTGCGTTAATAGCTGGGTTGGGTAATGGAGCGGGATACCTAGTGGATGACTCAGCCCGTCAATTTCTGCTTGATCAGGTTGATCAGGCTGAGGTTCTGGAGGTTCGGATCCAAAGTGTGCCCAACTACCGCTTACTCAATGGTGAAATTGATCGGATTCTGGTTGCGGGACGTGGCTTACGACTCCAGCCGTTCCCTCGGATTGCTGTTTTGGAGCTGGAAACCGATCCATTCCAACTGGATCCCGATCTATTGCAAGGAGAAGGAATTGATTTGCTGCAACCCCTCCAGGCTGCTGTACGTGTGGTGGTGACGGAGGCGGATTTGAATCAGGCCCTTCAATCTCCAGAGATCTTGAGCCAGTTTCAAGATCTGGAGGCAGATCTACCCATTGGTCGTCCTGATCGAGGCCCAACCTTAATCGATCTACGGCAACCTCAGATTCACTTTCTGCCGGATAATCGGATTGAACTCTCAGCTCAGTTGGTTGAAAAACCGGATCCTGCTGCTCAGGAGTCTGCCACCGACTCTAACGCTGAATCTAACGCTGAATCTAATGATCCTGGCGCTCCAGTCACTTCAACACCTGAGCAAGTTACAGATGTTACGTTTAGTGCAGGGCTTGTGGTTGAGAATGGGGCAACGCTGCGTTTGGATGAACCGCAATTTACCGTAGGGGAAGTACCTGTACCCCGTGAGATCTCTGGAGCTTTCTTAGGAGGCTTGAATCAAACCTTTAGCTTGAGTGAACTAGAACGTCAAGGAATCATTCTACGAGTTCTAAAATTGCAGTTAGATGAAGCAACCCTAGAACTGATCGGATTTGTCCGAGTTGAGTCCTTTGGAGGCAGCACTGATCAAGCTTTTCGGGATCCGTAGATCTGAATCTTAGCCCTTGAGTTTGAACCTTAGTAGGTAGGGGTAGTTGACGTCCAAAGATCCCGATGCAAGGATATGATCTTGCGATTAGGACTCAGATTGACTGTTCCATTTACCTTGATTGAGAGGAGCCTATGCAGATCGCACCTTCCCCCCCATCCCAGTTGTTTCCTTGGCAGATCCGAGCAGCTGCGTTACTCGTCTTAGCAGATGGGACAGCTTATCACGGATGGTCCTGTGGTGCCGAGGGAACCACTGTGGGAGAGGTGGTGTTCAATACTGGAATGACGGGATATCAAGAGGTCTTGACCGATCCAAGTTATTGCGGCCAATTGATCACGTTTACCTGCCCAGAACTCGGTAATGTTGGTGTCAATCCCTTGGATGAGGAGTCCAGCAAACCGCAGGCACGGGGACTGATCGCTCGAAATCTCTCTCGTTACACCAGTTCCTGGCGGGCAACGGAGAGCGTGACCACGTACTTACGGCGGTATGGGTTAGTCGGGATCGCGGGCGTGGATACTCGTGCCCTCACCCGGAAGTTGCGGACGGATGGGGCGATGAATGGTGCTATCTCAACTGAGATCTTGGATGTCCCAACCTTATTGGAGACGGTTCAAGCTGCTCCCTCAATGGAAGGGTTGAGCCTGGTTAAGGAAGTCACCACTGTCGATCCGTATGAGTGGATGGAACCGACAGAAACCGATTGGGATTATGGATCGGGATTTGTGATGCCGGATCCCCCCTTGCGAGTGGTGGCCTTGGATCTAGGGGTGAAGCGAAATATTTTACGCCGATTGACCCGCTATGGCTGCCAGGTGATGGTTCTGCCTGCAACGGCTCCTGTAGAACAAATTCTCAGTTACCAACCGGATGGGATCTTTCTCTCGAATGGACCTGGGGATCCAGCCACTGAAGCAGATGTGGTTGCAATCGCTCGATCCTTGCTGGACCAGGATAAACCAATCTTTGGGATCTGCATGGGACACCAGATCTTGAGTTTGGCACTGGGAAGCAACACGTTTAAGCTGAAGTTTGGACATCGAGGCTTGAATCATCCCTGTGGATTGCAGCGACAGGTTGAGATCACAAGTCAAAACCATGGATTTGCCGTCGATCTGGATTCGATCCCGGAAGCAGCAGTAGAGGTCAGCCACTTTAATTTGAATGATCGAACGGTAGCAGGAATCCGGCATCGATCCTTGCCCTTGTTTTCTGTCCAATACCACCCAGAAGCTAGCCCTGGCCCTCATGATGCCGATTACCTGTTTGAACACTTTGTCCAGCTGATGTTGCAACATCGATCCGCAATTCGTTCATGATCCCGATTGATTTCATGATCCCGAAGGGATAGCGCCTCCGTATGGATGATCCAGTCAAGCCTGATCGCTGCACCCGTCCTCGAACCATTGCGATCGTGGCCCAGAGTCTGGATGGCAAGCTAGCCCGTCATCCTGATCAACGCCCCGATTTCACCAGTCCCGAAGATCGGCTCCACTTGGAGACCCAGGTGGCGGCTTGGGATGGGGTGGTGATGGGTGCTGCAACTCTGCGAGCCTATGGGACGAGTGTTCGGATCCGCAGACCAGAACTTTTGGATCAGCGCCATCAGCGTCATCAAGCTCCCCAACCCATTACGATCATTTGCTCTCAAACAGGTCACATCCCCAGCGATCTCCCTTTTTTTCGCCAACCCTTGACTCGCTGGCTTTGGACCACTCCCCTCGGAGCCCAAACCTGGAAGCAGCAAAGAGT
>CAZONZ010000540.1:0-2740 GCA_964581005.1 uncultured bacterium | reverse complement strand
TCTCAGCACCTTTGGATCCTGAGGATCTTTGGTAGCGTGACTCAAGCTGGGTGAGAAAAGCCAAGACCTCCGATAACAAAGGCTCAGGCAGTGATCGTAATCGCTCGTTGATCTGGTCTCGTTTGGAGGACATGGGAGGTGATACCCTTCCTGTTCAGTGTGTGTTGCGTTGGACTGAGTGATTTATTGCATGAGATCAGTATTTTGAAGGACATATAAGGTCTCTTGCTCCCGCTCCCAGTCATCGGCACTAACAACCACAACGTCCTCCCCAATCCATGAGTGATCTTCAATGGGATATGATCAATGACTATTCTCTCAAGATAGGAGTTGAAATGATCCCAAACAGGATCCTTGCAGCCTATGGGAAGTCGATTGGAGCCTGTTGGCCTGGATCTGGAACCGACCGCACGGCACTCTGAAGAGATCATGCTGCCCAGACATAGCCTCTGATCATGGAGAACCGTCTGGATCGAGAAATCTGTATTAAGATGAGTAAAGATACGCATTACAGCTTGTAAACAGGAGGTCGCTCATGATTGCACTGGCAGAGCCGAAGCAGAAGCGTCTTACCTTGCAGACGGACTCGATCACGGCAGAAACCTCAGTCATCCGGGCGCTGGACTGGGATCGGGATCGGTTCGATATTGAGTTTGGCCTCCAAAACGGCACCACCTACAATTCGTTTTTGATCCGAGGCGATCAGGTGGCTCTGGTGGATACCGCCCATGAAAAGTTCCGCAGCCTCTATCTGCCTCAACTGCTGCACACCATTGATCCGACTCAGATCGATTATCTGGTGATCAGCCATACGGAACCGGATCACAGTGGGCTGGTGGCTGACGTGGTCGATCTAGCTCCTCAGGTGACGGTGGTAGGGACCAAGGTTGCGATCCAGTTTCTCGAAAATTTGGTGCATAAGCCGTTTAAGAAGCGGATCGTCAAAAATGGGGAGCAATTGGATCTGGGACAAGGTCATGTACTGGAGTTTTTGATCGCGCCCAACCTGCACTGGCCCGACACGATGTTTACCTACGATCACAAGACTCAGACCTTGTTTACCTGTGATGCGTTTGGGATGCACTACTGTGATGATCATCTCTACGATGTTGATCTAAGCCGGATCCAGGAAGATTTTCGGTTTTATTACGAGTGCTTGATGGCTCCCAATGCGCGATCGGTGCTGTCGGCGATGAAGCGCATGGATGAACTGCCCCCGATCGATCTGATTGCTACAGGGCATGGACCCTTGCTCCGTTATAACGTCGCTGAGTTGACAGGACGCTATCGCCAGTGGAGTCAAGCCCAAACCAAGGGGGAGACCACGGTTGCGGTTTTCTACGTCTCTGACTACGGCTACAGTGATCGACTCACCCAGGCCATTGCCCACGGGATCACCAAGGCCGGGGTTGCCGTCGAAATGATGGATCTGAAATCGGCTGATCTACAAGAGGTTCACGAGTTGGTCAGTCATGCCGCTGGGTTGGTGATCTCAACACCGCCTTCAGCCTCAGTCCCTGCCCAAACCGCTGTAGGAACCGCTCTAGCTGCTGCCAAATCGAAGCAAGTGATCGGGTTGGTGACCTCTGGAGGACAGGATGATGAACCGATCGATCCCATAAATATTCGCTTCAGCGATCTAGGTCTGGTTCAAGCGTTTGCCCCGATCCGGATCAAGGAAGAGCCAACCCCCAACATCTATCAGCTCTGTGAAGAAGCGGGCACCGATATGGCCCAGTTGCTGACCAAGAAACAGATGATCAAGAAGATGAAGTCGCTTGACTCCGATCTGGATAAAGCCTTGGGTCGGTTGTCGGGTGGACTCTACATTGTGACTGCAAAGCGGGGTGAGGCGAAGAGTGGGATGTTGGCGTCTTGGGTGGCGCAGGCTAGCTTGAGTCCGTTGGGGCTCACGATCGCGGTGGCCAAAGATCGGGCGATTGAGTCCTTCATGCATGTGGGTGATCCGTTTGTGTTGAATATCCTCGAAGAAGGCAAACACATGGAGTTGATGCGCCACTTTTTGAAAGGGTTTGCCCCAGGCGCGGATCGCTTTGAAGGAGTCAAGACTCAAGTCACTGAAGGCGGATTGATCCTGAGTGATGCCTTGGCCTATCTAGAATGCACCGTAGCGAGCCGGATGGAGTGTAGTGATCACTGGATCGTGTATGCCACCGTTCAGTCTGGTCGGGTTTCCAATCCGGATGCCATGACCGCCGCGCACCATCGCAAAGTCGGGAATCATTACTAGTTGACGAAGCTGGGGCTTGATCGATTAGGCTCCAAACGGCTCAAGCTTGGGAGATTTAGTGGGATTCGCTTAACCTTTGAGGGGTTCGGGGAGCGATAAGTCCCGCGCTGTATGCGAAGCATCAGCGTTGGGATACATGGACTCCCCGCGCTTGTCGATTCCCTATGCCTCCGGCACGCTACGCGAACGATGGCGATGAGACAAGCATTTACCAGTAGGCATGGTTTGTGGTAAATTATAGCCATGCTGACAATGAACTACACCTACCGAATCTATCCAGATGCCGCACAGCAGACTGAACTGCTGGAGTGGCTTGAGACGTGCAGAGGCGTGTATAACTACGCTTTGCGCGAACTCAAAGACTGGATTGCTTCGCGTAAGTGTTTGGTAGACCGATGTTCGTTGGAAAAGGAATACATTATCCCTGCCGATGAGCCGTTTCCGTCTTATCACCGTCAGCAAAACAACCTGCCCAAAGCTAAGAAGCAA
>CAZONZ010000539.1:0-2741 GCA_964581005.1 uncultured bacterium | reverse complement strand
TTGGTGTTTTGAGCTTCAGCGTCTGGATCGGGGGTAGCAGCAGCATCTGAAGGAGCAGAGTCAGTCTCGATGGGGGGTGACGGAGAGGAATCTTGAGGGGTTTGATCCGTTTGAGCTTCAGGATCCTCAGTGGCTGCAGTGGCTTTAGACTCTGAGGGTTGCGGCTGATCGTGGTGATCGTAAGTATCCATCGCGGAATCGGATGCTGCTTCAGGGGGAGCCGCTGATTCCGCTGATTCGGCTGAGGTTGCTTCAGGAGGTTGATCGGCTTCCGGTTCAACTGGATCGGGAATGGGGGCTGGAGCGAAACGATCGAGCAAACGGGTTCGGCGAGTACCCAGAATCGTAAAGCGTTGATCAATATCAGTCGGTTCAACCGGATTGAGATCAAACAAATCCTTATCCCTATAAGTAAACAGGATCCGGAGGACGGCAGCAGGAACCTGGATAAACAAATTGGCTCCCAGAAAGCCCACACAGGCAACGGATAGACCTAACAAGCGTGAACTGATCCCTGGATGAATCGGGCTGAGGGATTGGAAGAAGGGCGCGATCTCGTAAAGGCTCTTGGAAAGGAAGAACATCAGCAGCGCCACCAGCCCAGTGATGATCCGATGATCGGTGAGCCCTTCAACCACCCGATTGAGGAGCGCTCCAAGTTGGCGGAATCGATCGATCAAGAAGCTTAAAAAGGCCAAAAATCTGGGTGGCTCTGGCAGCCGAGGAACCTTGGGGAGGTGGCGATCCTGAGTAATAAAGGCGGTCAGAATCCGGCGGCGATCCAGACTGAGCTGTTGGGGATCCAGGGCTAGCACGATCGCACTGAAGATATAGAACGGGCGGTGCCACTGCATGGCAAAGATGGGCACAATCCCGATCAACGCGATCACCGTTTCTTCCACACCTACTGACAAGAGGGGATCTCCACTGGCCAACCCGATCAGCATCAGGCCCAGCCAGAGGGGGAACACCATCACCCCAGCCACATGAATCCATAGGAACGGATCAGTCCAGTAGTTCGGCACAGCCACACCTCACAGTGATAAACGATCGATTCTCCTGATTTACCTGATCTACTTGTTGCCCTGCTTGGCCTTATCAACTGCTTCCAGATCTTGGGGCTTGAAAGTGACTAGCTTATCCCAATTCCCCCCCTCAAACAAGACGCCAATCTGTTGATCGGCAACTCGCTGCACCTGACCTTGAAAGCCATAGTAAACATCATTGGGGTTGATGACTTGGACCGCCATTCCGGGCAGGATCGGGGTTTGTTCGACAGTAAAGAGAGAGCGCATGGGAAACTCCGGGTTGAGGTCATCAGATCACGATTTGCTTTATCATTATGGGGTGAAAATGGGATCTGAGGGTGAGCTTGGGATGAAACGTCTTCCGCAAACAACGGCTCATGTTTCGATCACGCGCTACTCGATCCAGGAGGGGGCCATTGAAGGGGAGGTCAAGGCTAATGACTGGGTTTGGCAGTTTTCCTGGTTATTTCGACAGGGCAAGTTGCGGGTAGAACCTTCCGTCGGACGAGCCCTGATCCGAGAGCCCCTGAGCCGCTTTCTCGAAAAATCAGACTATGCCCTCGAACCCGGCAGTCACTACTCTTTCCTGATCCGGAGTCAATTTTGATCTTATCTAGTTCTGTTGGATCGTTCTGGATCTCAACGACCTCCTCTGAATCCCTGATCCTAGCCTTGAGCCTCAGGAGTCATCACCTTGCGTTCTGGCATCTGCGTCCAATTGAACCCAGCGAGAAACTGATCCAAGGTTAAGACTTGAATGTGGGGATCTTGATGGGCCTGTTGACGTTCGGAAGGTGTTGTGTAGCCCCACTCCGCCAAAAATAGCTGGATTGAGGCAAGATCGGGCTCCCGTTGCACCGATCGCAATGTCTTCAACCGATCTTCAACAAACCAGATCTCAGGATCTGGAGTTCGCTCTTGTAAGTGAGTTAGCAGTTGTCGTAAGGTTTGGGCCTTGGGAGTATTGCTTTCTTTCCCAACGATCTGGGCTGTCGGAAGATTCAGATCATGCCCCTGCAATAACGCCTGCACAAATCGTCCTTCTTTAGTGGTAATGATATAGATCACGAGTTCTCCTCGCGTCAACCAGGATCGCAGTCGCTCCACAATGCCTGGATAAAACTCATGACAGGCCAACCATCCCGCCAAGTCTGACTGAATCCACTGATCCCGCACCTGATCCAACTGCACTGCAAGAGCTCGTCGATCCAACCCCTCTGCAGCCACCAACTCACTGAGAACCCCAGCCCATTCCTGCAGGATTCGCTCCGGATCAATCTTCAAAACTAAGGCCCGCAACAGGAGCGGCATTTCCCAGCCCGTCTCGATCACAGGTCGTAGGTGATAAAACTCAGATCGGAAGTCTTCCCAATCCAGCTCCGGATCACTTGACCAGATCGATTGATACACCCGATAGGTCGTTTGAAAATACTCATTCAAGCCGTTACAGAGAACCCCATCAAAGTCGAGAGCTAAAAGGGTAGGATGATCAGTCGTCATAGATCGAACCAGCAGCTAGCCTGCACTATCAAAAGACCCTCTGATTATGCCTGCTGATCATGATGGATCACGATCATGTTTGACTGGCCCATAGAGATCCCATCACTTCCCCTTGGAAGAGCGTCACTAACAAGCCCAGCAACGTCTAGAGGCTGCGACTCAGTCCGGGATCGAGCAAGGGGCTAGGGAAGAACGAGTCCGCATGATTACATC
>CAZONZ010000538.1:0-2749 GCA_964581005.1 uncultured bacterium | reverse complement strand
AATGATGGTGCCCTAGCTGTGGAAAACCGTATCATATCAAGTGAGATTGGATCGCTTACACGAGGTTATGCATGTCCTCACCGGAACCGAATCATTTGGCTAGCTCTTCTCCCAGTCCCGGCAGGGATCGGGTGGAGCAGTTGCTGCAGCGCTACGCCGCCCATGAGCGTAACTTTCAATACCTGGATCTGTCGGGTCTAGATCTGAGTGAGCAGGATCTAAGTGAAGCGGATCTAGGCCAAGCCAAGCTGAGTGGTGCGAATTTCAAAAATAGCAAGCTGCACCGAGCTAACTTGAGTGGGGCCGATCTGTTGGCGGCCTATTTGAGTGGAGCGGATCTGAGTGAAGCGAATTTAAGCCAGACAGACTTCTTTGCGGGTAATCTTAGCGGAGCCAATTTAAGTGGAGCAGATCTGAGTGACTCCAAGTTACGAGGGTTGGATCTCAGTGGAGCTCAGTTAAGCGAGGCCAATCTAGAGCGGGCCGATCTGAGTGAAGCCAATTTGAGTGGGGCCAATCTCCAAAATGCGTATTTGCGGGAAGCTAATCTTGGCGGAGCTCGATTGCGAGGAGCCGATCTGTCTGGAGCTGTGTTGATCGGGGCCAATCTGGCAGAGGCTAATCTGTGGGAGGCTAAGTTGACCGATGCGGATCTGCAATCAGCCAATTTGTTTGGAGCGCGTTTGAGTGGAGCCTTGATCGAACATGCTCGTCTGGAGCAAGCTGATCTCCAAGAAGCAAAACTGTGGGGAGCTAAGCTGCGGGGAACCGATCTGCAGCAAGTCAATTTGGAAGGAGCTCATTTAAGTGGAGCCAATCTCTGGACAGCGAATTTACGCGAGTCTAATTTGAAGTTTGCGGATCTGCGTGAGGCCGATCTGATGGGAGCAGATCTCACGAATGCCAACTTAAGTGGCGCAAATTTGAAAGGAACGGATCTGAGTGGAGCCAATTTACAAGGAGCTGATCTGGGGGGAGTCAATTTGGTGGGTGTTACCTTTACAGGAGCTCAACTGGAGGGAGCTATCTATCGACCCAATACCCGCTTCCCTGCAGGATTTGATCCCGATCGAGCAGGAATGGAAGCTGGGGGATAGAACGTTCAGGCTGAGAATGGTAGAGAAGGTTAGATCAGCATGAGCCGTCCGAAATCATTGATCGGGTGGATCGATAGACATCAATCTCAAGGATCAAGCAGGGCTAGCGGCCATTTCGTGGGTGGCTTTGTAGCGGATCTGGAGAAACTCAGGATGTTCTTCACAGTATTCCTGAAAAGCCGTTTTCTCTTTGGGGGGTGTGCCATCCAAATAGGCCGCTTCAGCTTCCAATTCCTCAGCCAGCTCCCAGGCTTTAATACATTCTGCTGCTGCTGATTCTTGAGATGCACAAAGGGCCTTGGCTTCAGCGACTGCTCTGGCTAGCTCTTGCTGGAGGACCCGGATCTTGGGATTTTCAACGAAGTCACCCTTATGGAGGATATCAGTTACAGAAATGATCCCCAGCAACTCACCCCGGATCACAGGAGCAATCCGCATCCCCGTATTGGCAAACAAGCGAGCTACATATTCCACTCCCAGATCAGGGTTCACAACGATACAAGGCTTGGTCATAATTTCATGAACCCGGACCGTTTCAGGATCTTTCCCGTAAGCCACCACCTTGTAGACAATATCGGTTTGGGTCACAATGCCGTAGGCGTCTTGAGCTGATCGAGTATGAACGATCAAAGCCCGCAACTCCTTCAATTTCATCAATTTAACGGCTTCTGCAACCGTGGCTGAGCCTGCAATGGTAACCACATCCTGGGTCATGATGTCAGATGCTTTCAACATAAGATCCACAACTGAACTCGATAGTGTTCAGCTATAGGGGAATAGCTGGTTCTCCCATTGTCAGGAGAGCCTAAACCCCGTTTTTGTGATTCTCTATACATTCTGATCGGTCTACCAAATCTATTCAGGTTTGCCGTTTGGTACTGAAAGAGGATCCCTCATTGACTTGAGCGATGAGATCATTGAATCTACTCTTATGATTGGAATAGCCTTGATCGGTTAGAGTCACCCCTCTTGAAGAAACTCGTTATGAGATCCGCATCCCAGCCCATTCCTGATCGAGCTCTGTGAATTTGACGATCAAAACTTATGAGCATCCGGATCTATGGCAATCGCCCATTACAAACGTTACCCGGTTTAGCAACCCGACCGACCTCAGCACGGGTTCGAGCAGCCCTGTTTAATATTCTCCAGGGACAGATCAGCGGCAGTCGTTGGCTGGATCTCTGTAGTGGCGCAGGGACGATCGGAGCAGAAGCTCTCTGTCGAGGGGCTGAATTTGTTCTAGGGATTGATCAATCAAGTGCCGCCTGCCGCCTGATTCGATCCAATTGGACTCAGATTCAAACCGGATCCCAGTCGTTTGAAGTGATCCGAGGGGATGCTCGACGAGTTTTAAGTCGTTTGGATCCGGGCATGGCCTTCGATTTTGTTTACATCGATCCGCCTTATGAGTCTGAGCTGTATCAAGAGCTGATCCCGCTTATTTCCCCGTTCCTACGTTCGACTAGCCTAGTGATCCTTGAACACCGCAGTTCGGATCAGTTCCCGGACATCCTAGGATCTCTTAACCTTAAGGATCAACGACGGTATGGGCAAACGGGCTTGTCGTTTTTTGACATCCTCCCCAATCCGCCTAGCAGCTGAGATTGGGGATTCCTAAGACTCACGACTTAGGTTTCTGTTTCCTTCCCTTA
>CAZONZ010000537.1:0-2769 GCA_964581005.1 uncultured bacterium | reverse complement strand
CCCTCCCGACACTGACGCTTCGCGTACAGTGCGGGCCTCACGTGGAATAGGTGAAGCAGAGGATGGAGGGGTTGAATGAAGAAAGATCCGCTGAGTCTATCTTCGAGGAGATCTGTGGAGGTCAGTATTCACTTTCTAACCTCATCGTTCAGTAATCTAGGGATCCTCAATTATGGCAAAGAGACTAAACTGGGGCTGACCTTCTTGGTTTCCGGCCATGCCAACTTTACAGATCCAACTTCCTGAGACCGTATTCTCTGCTCTCCGCAAGGATCCTGATGAGTTCGTCCAGGAGATGCGGATTGCGGCGGCTGTCAAATGGTATGAAATGGGCGAAGTCTCTCAGGGCAAGGCGGCAGAGATTGCGGGGTTGACCCGATCCGACTTTATCAATGCCCTCACTCGGTATCAAGTTTCGGTTCTTCAATACTCTGAAGCAGAACTGGCTGAGGAACTAGAAAATGCCCGCTGATCGAGTTGTGATCAATGCCTCTCCCTTGATTGTCCTATTCAAAAGCGCTCAGGTAGATCTGCTCCCCCAAGTGTTGCAGGAGATCCGGATCCCCCGTGCGGTTTGGGAAGAAGTCACACTTTCAAAAGACGACACGGCCTCCCAGCAATTATCAAAAGTTGCTTGGGCGAAACTAGTTGATGTAAGGATCCATCCTACAGTGGCCGCTTGGGATTTAGGTGCAGGCGAATCAGCAGTATTGAGCTTTGCCCTTCAGAATTCAGGTTACTGGGCCATGGTGGACGATGCTGCCGCGAGGAAATGTGCCCGCTCCCTGAAAATTCCGACGTTAGGAACAGGAGGGATGATCGTCCTGGCAAAAGAACAGGGTCTGATTCAGTCGGTGGGCCTATCTTTGAGATCTTTGAGAGATGCTGGCTTATGGATCTCAGACGAAGTGATCGATTTACTCAAGCAACAGGCGGGTGAACCTTGAAACTGATCTTCTCTCTCTGAGCTCTTGAATCAGCATTTCCGCAACTCGACTCGTGGATTATCTTGAACAGCACGGATGGCAGGCGGTTGATGGAGATAACGATCGGATCCTGATGTTTGAGAAAGGAACTTATGATGACGGCAGCCCTATTCAAGTAGTCGTACCCTCATCTAAGCATTACGTTGACTATATTCGAGGTTTAGCTGATGCGATCACCTTCCTGACCGATCTAGAAGAGAGATCCGTTGAGTCTATCTTCGAGGAGATCTGTGGAGGTTATCACCGTTAGACTAAGGATCCTTAGAGACGCTGGCGAAGGCTCCTTTTATACTGGGACTAATCGATCTGGGGAATGGTTACATGGCTAGAGATCTGGTATTCGTCTGCTATAGCCGTCAGGATCAGGCGTGGTTGGATCAGCTGAGCCCGTATCTGGCGTTTCTTCAGGATCAGGGGCTGAGGGTTTGGACGGATCGGGAGATCAAGCCGGGAGAGTTGTGGCGGGATGCGATTGAGGAGGCGTTGTCGCGGGCACGGGTTGCAGTGCTATTGGTGAGTATTCGCTTTTTGACCTCAAAGTTCATCCAAGAAGAAGAGTTGCCGACGTTATTGGATGCAGCAGAACGGGAAGGGGTTCTGATCCTTTGGGTTTATCTAGAGACCTGCCCTTATAAACGCTCCAAGCTAGATTTTGCTCGGTATCAAGCGACTCATGACTTGGAGAAACCCCTGGATATGATCGGAAGTTCTGGGGAGTTAAAGCAGGTTTTAAATCACATCTCAGACCAGATCAGCGATGCGGCTCAGCGATTTCAGGAGCAGGATCCAAACCCCTAGGTGCCTCTTCGGATCCTGGATCCCCGTCGGGTGCGGAGAGGCGATTTGCGGATGTGTTAACGGCGGGGATGACGATTGGTAACTATGAGGTGGTGGAGCGGATCGGACGGGGGCGCTTTGGGATTACGTACCGGGCGCGGCATCAGCATTTGGACTTGGAGGTGGCGATCAAAGAGTTTTATCCCCGCGATTGTGCCCATCGAGATGAACGGACTGGGGAGATCCTTGCGTTACCTACCCAAGATCCGATCTATCAGAAGGGGTTGGAGCGGTTTCTGCGAGAGGGAAAGATCCTGGCGAGTTTGCACCATCCGCATATTGTGCAGGTGCGCGATGCGTTTCCCGGATCCGGTACGGCGTATCTGGTGATGGAGTTGATCCAGGGGCAGACGTTGCGGCAGGTGATCTCTAGGCGGCGGTTGCGGATTGAGGAGATTGAGGCGGGGATTGGATCGTTGGTGGAGGCGTTGGCGTTTGTGCATGACCGAGGGATCTATCATCTGGATTTGAAGCCGGAGAATATTTTGGTGGGGCAGGATAGGCGATGGATCCTGATTGACTTTGGGGCGGCGCGTCAGGGGATCGGGATGGAAACAACCCAAGCGTATACTCCAGCTTATGCAGCTCCAGAACTGATGTTGAAACAGTGGCTTTCTAAGATTGGACCTGCATCGGATGTCTTTGAATTGGGGATGATCCTGTGTGAATTGCTGACTGGAACGTTGCCGCCTTCAGCTCTGGATCGGTTGGTGGATGATTCGTGGCGACCTGTGGGGGTTGAGGATCCTTGGTTGGGGTTGGTGATGGGATCGCTGAGGTTGAAAGTGGAAGATAGAGCAACAACAATCCAAACGTGGTGGGGAGGATTACAGCAATACCGCGATCAAGAAGCTGAAGAGAAAAGACAGCGAGAATTAGCGGCAAGACAACAACGAGAGGCAGAGGAAAGAGCCAGAGAAGCAGCTGAAGAGAAAAGACAGCGAGA
>CAZONZ010000536.1:0-2779 GCA_964581005.1 uncultured bacterium | reverse complement strand
GTCATAGCTGCAGTGGTGTGGCCGAGCAAATGTTGGATGTGTTCAGGAGCGATCCCACGATCGAGTAACAAGGTGGCAAAACTGTGGCGAAACTGGTGTGGGGTTTGCTGGCCGGGTTCAGGCAACGTTAGCCGCAATACAATGTAGCGGAGTCCGTCGTAACTCAGAGGTTGGCCCTTGTATCCGGGATGACGGGAGTGGGAGATAAACAACGGATCCGTAGGACTACACAATCCCCGCTCAACCGCAAGATACTCCTGGAGTAATTCAGCTAACACTTCACCGACCGCTACGGATCGTGGCTTACTTCCCTTGCCACAACGTACCTCCAAGATGGCCCCCTCCGGACTTTGTTGAAAATCTTGAATGGTTAGATCCAGCATTTCCTGGGCTCGTAAGCCACATTCCAACATTACCCGGATCAGAGCCGTATAGCGGAGGGAATGACTCTCCGCCCGCCGTAATACTCGCTCCAACAGCAACCGATCGAGATCGCGGGGTAAGCGGGAGGGTAAGCGGGCTGCACGGATCGATTCGGTGGGTAAAGGAGCTTGACAATAGCCCCGTGTCGCGGCCCATTCAAAAAATTGTTGGAGGGCCAGCCGCTTCAAGTTGTACGTGGCTGGCGAGGCCGGTGGGTAGATCAATTGGCCTGACTTGTTCCGAAAGGGGCGTCCCTTCAGACTGTTGAGAAAGGTCTGGATTTGCAGGGGTTGGATCTGATCGATCGGGAGCTGGCAGTCCTTGGCAAACTGTTCCAGGGCCATCCGATAGGTGCGCCGACTGGCTTTAGCGAGATCTCGTTCCCGCTCACGTAAATACTGAGGGACTAATAATCCAACTGGTGGACTTGTTGACGAAGTTGTGCTGGACAAAGGATTCCTCGACTCTAATCCAGAGACATTAGGGGACACACCGTTGGGCGCAGCGGAATGAACCCCTTCGGGGCGAGAGGATCGAGTTGGAGCAGACTTGCGGGGTGGCATAGGTTTGACGGAGCAGCAACACTGCACCAAGGGGATAATTGCTTTATATCAACTCCTGATGACCTGGAGATCAATCTCTGAGCTGATGATCCATGATGATTGATGAGGATCCGATGAGGAGGCCGATCACCAGGAACCGCCTGAGCTAGACATGCCGCTGCTCCTCGATGAATTGCTCGATCGCTTCCAACGGAGCCACACCCACCGTCGCCACAAAATAGCTGTTGGTCCAAAGGCTGGGGAGCCGACTTTTGAGATGGGGGAACTCCTGGCGCAGCAGCTTTGACGATTGCCCCTTTAATTGCTTGACCAGACGATGGATCCCAAACTGGGGCTCGATTTCGACCAACAGGTGCAAATGATCAGGGTTGATTTCAAGTTCCAGGATTGTGGCGTTGATCTCTTGGGCTGTAAGATACAGGATCTCGATCAGCCGCTGCTTCACCCCCTCCACCAAGACAGGTCGCCGATACTTGGGGCACCAGATCACATGAAAATTGCAGCAGTAGGTAACGTTCTGGGTAGATTTGATTGCAGCCACGATAGCGCCGTTATACTGTGTACTCCCGTATAGTAGGCGCTCACCGCTCCCCTAGATCAAGTTTTAGGGATCAAACAGGAAATGATCCCATAGCTGACTAACCCCAGGTTAAGAATTAGTAATGCTGTTGAGCTAGCGCGTAGGTTGGCACAGATCTGGACCTGGGGGGCTTGGGGTAATCATGCTGCAGTACCTGCTGAACCACTTGACGGAGTTGCTGTTGCTCAGTAGGCGTCAGCTGCATCAGATCCGGGCACTCATCCTCCGCCATCCAGAGGTAGATAGCTGGCAGCTGATTCAGGATTGGCTCCACAAGAGTATCGTAGTCAACCCGATCATCACGATCATCAGTTTGATAAAAGGGGGAACGATGGCTGAGTTGCCGTTTGATCTCACTCAGAGCCAGATCCTCCATGATGTTGATCAATTTGCGCTCCCTTGTCATCCCAGTACCCCCAGCAAGAACGTGATCATGACACGAATCGGTTGCTGTTAAAACCCTAACAAAGCAGGCTCTCAGTTGATTGACAACTCTTGCAATCTGTTCACATCTATTCACGATTTTTCACAAGATGCAACTAGAATGACTGTTTCAATCCGTACATTTACTCAACGAGAACCGATCACTCTGTCAGGATCACCCAGCAATCGGGAGAATGACTCGTTCAGCCTGACTCCAAAAGGATTCAAGATCATAAAAATCGCGTTCCTCTGGGGTCATGATGTGGATGATGATATCTGCGTAGTCCAAGAGCACCCAACTGGCGTCACTCTGACCCTCGATCCGCTGAGGTTGTTCCTCCCATTCCAACAGCATCTGATCTTGAATTTCGCGGGAGATGGCTCGGATCTGGGTTAGCGAAAAGCCGCTCACAAACAGAAAGTAGTCGGCTAGGGTTGACACCTGACTGACATCCAAGAGGACGATGTCACCACCTTTGCGATCGTCTGCGGCTTGAACAGCTGTGAGGGCTTTCTGATAGGTTGGATCCAACACCTTCAGGGGGGTTGCCGATGACATGATGGGTTGCAAGTAGGAGTCTCCTTGACGAAAGTGTTTATCGAAAAGGGTTCGATCGTTGTGACGGGAGCCTGGACCGAGGGGTGAAACAATCCTGATGCTGAGGACTTCCTCTCAGACCTTCAGGCTTGCCTTACACCATATCCTAAACACAAGCAACAGGCTCTGCTACCCCCTTAAACAGGTTTTGGCAAATCGTTTGTGCTGCCTGGATCTCAACGTTTGGAGAAC
>CAZONZ010000535.1:0-2795 GCA_964581005.1 uncultured bacterium | reverse complement strand
CTTGAGATTGTGTGTTAGAGTGAGCTTGCTTTTTGCACTACCTTGATCTCCGTCGAAATTCGGGGATCAGAATGCTTGAGATGTTGATTAGTCGGTGAGGAGTGGCTTATGTCCATAAGACTGATGACACCAATATCTAGACTAGTTAGCTTGCTTCTCCTGATCGCTAGCCTTGGAACCGCCTGTCTAGCCGAGGAAGAAGCTGCAACTGAATCCAGTGGCCCCCCGCCATTACCGATCGAGGTTGAAGTTGTGGCAACAGGAGCGGTTGAAGACAGTTCAGAGTTTGTCGGAACGCTCGAAGCGAAGGAGCGCGTGATCCTCCGGCCTCAGATCAACGGGCGTATTATCGAGATCTTTGTGACGGAGGGAGCGACAGTCCGCCCAGGAACGCCAATCGTTCAATTGCAACCGGACAGGAACCAGTCTGCTGTAGACGCAGCAGTGGCTAGTGTTCAAGCGCTAGCTGCAACACTCGAATATGCTAAGGCGGAGGTCCGAGCTGCTGAAGCAGAAGTCGCTCGTCTTCAGGCGGATGTGAGCCGTCAAGAAGCTGAACTGCTGCGGCAAGAAGCAGAAGTCGATCTGGCCATGATCAATTACGAGCGAACGGAAATTCTTGTCGAGGAAGGCGTCCAACCCAAACAAGAGCTTGATGATCGGACACGCGATCGGAATACGGCAATGGCAGCCTACGAAGCAGCTGCTCAATCTCTGCAAGCCTCTAGACGAGCTCTCGATGCTTCCGAAGAGCGCTTACAAGCATCCCAAGCGAGTGTTAACCAGCAGGAAGCTAATCTGATCAGAGCCGAAGCAGAAGCCAATATCAATCAAGAAGATCTAGGCTATACCCAAGTTGCGGCTCCCATCGACGGCATGATCGGCACGATTCCGGTCGAGATTGGAGATTACGTCCAGCTTGGGGGTGAACTCACCTCAATTATTCGCAATGATCCCCTCGATCTAACGGTTGCTATTCCAGTTGAGCGAACATCACAACTCGAATTAGGATTACCCGTCGAAATTCTTGATGCGCAAGATCAGACAATCGTAACAGGCTCAATGAGTTTTATCTCACCGGAAGTGGATCAAAATGTACAGGCTGTTCTTGCCAAAGCAACCTTTCCTAATCCGACGGGTTTCTTGAGAGATGGCCAGTATGTTCGGGCTAAAGTGATCTGGGATCAGCAGGATGGTGTTTTGATCCCCAGTACAGCCATCTCACGGATCGGAGCCCAGAGTTTTGTCTTTGTTGTTGCTGAAGGTGATATTCAGGGAAGTGGCCAACCCATTGCTCAACAACGACCTGTGCAGTTGGGAACCCTTCAGGGCAATCGGTATCCTGTTTTAGAAGGGCTTGAATCTGGCGACACAATTGCTATATCCAATATTCTAAAGCTGCGAAATGGTGTACCTGTTCAACCGGAGTCTTAGGAGATCACGATTATGTCTGTTGCTGATACTTTTATTAAGCGTCCGGTTTTAACAACTGTTTGCACGCTTTTGATTTTGCTAGTTGGTGGGATTGCTATCCCTCTCCTTCCTGTTGAGCAATTACCCAACATTGCGCCGACTCAGATCTCTATCTCGTCTAGCTACACTGGGGCTGATGCAGAAACAGTCGAAAATACAGTGACCACAATTATTGAACGAGAGGTGAACGGTGTTGAGGGAATGCAATACATTACCTCTAGCAGTAGTAATAATGGCCAAAGTAGTATCCAGGTCTTCTTTGGCGCCAACCGGGACAAAGATCTAGCTCAGGTCAATGTCCAAAATCGAGTCTCTCTGGCTGAACCTCAATTACCTGATGCTGTTCGACAAACAGGAACTTCTGTCAATGCATCATCTCCAAGTATTTTGCTGGTTTATGGTTTCTATGCTGAAAATGGGGAATATGATGATCTATTTATCTCAAACTATATTGATCTTTTTGTCCTCGACGCAATCAAACGGATCAATGGAGTTGGCAGTGCTGACTTATTAGGACCAGGAACGTATGCCATGCGAGTCTGGCTTGATCCCGATGCTTTGGCAAGCCGAGGGTTGACAGCTGTCGATGTGGCGAACGCCTTACGAGAACAAAATATTCAAATTGGGGCAGGGGGGATTGGGCGACCTCCTGTTTCCGATCAACAGGCAACTGAGTTTGCTGTACGCGCCCAAGGGCGGCTCACGGATGTTGACGAATTTGAAAATCTAGTCCTCAAAGTAGGAGCCGATGGATCCCTGGTCAAGCTGCGTGACGTAGGGCGAGCTGAGTTGGGATCGGAAAGCTATGGTCAATCGGTGAACACCTTTGGTCGCAAAGGCGCTGGGGTTGCAGTCTATCAGCTACCCGGAAGTAATGCGATGGATGTGGCTGATGCGGTTAAAGCCCAGTTGGCTGAATTGGAGCAAAGCTTTCCACCTGGATTAAAAACTTCTCTTATTTTTGACACAACAGACTTTGTCAAGGCCTCAATGAGAGAGGTTATTGTAACGCTGGCACAAGCAATTGGCTTGGTGATTTTGGTGATCTACGTCTTTCTACAAGACTGGCGCACAACCATCATTCCAGCGATTGCCATCCCAGTAGCCTTGATCGGAACCATGATCTTTTTGTTAGCTTTTGGGTTTTCGATTAATACCCTCACCTTGTTTGGGTGCATCCTGGCAACAGGGTTAGTGGTGGATGACGGGATTGTGGTGGTGGAAGCTGTTTCAACCAAGATTGCAGAAGGAATCCGCCCTCGCCAAGCTGCCTTTGAAGCGATGCAAGAACTGAGTGGAGCTGTTGTTTCCACATCACTTGT
>CAZONZ010000534.1:0-2795 GCA_964581005.1 uncultured bacterium | reverse complement strand
ACGAACTGAATTTTCAACCAGGCCAGGATCAAACTCTGTGACTGATGGATCGACCAACTGCTCATCGGATTTAGGGGAAGCATAGGACACACTGATCTCGACCCAACGAGGGATGTAGCGACCAGGACCGATCTTGCGACCCGCCTTTTCTCTGATCTTCTGAGTACCTGTCACAAAGCAGAGCCGCCAACGACCTATTAGATCGGTAAATGTTGTTCGGTGTCTTGCATTCGGTTCAGGATCTGGATTCACGTCTTGTTGGGAGTTTTGATCAGAATGCGCAGATTTAGATGGCTTGCGGGATAATTTTTCAGTCTCCAATAAGGCGTTAACGACAACTTCAGGATCGGGTCGTGATGACGTTTTTGAACGCAAAGCAGTTGCTGCTTCTGTGAGGATCTGGGTTGGGTTGAGCATGGGTTTGGGGTGCCTCAGTGGATGGGGAAACGACAACTAATCAAAGACAACTGTGCGGTTACCATAAACCAGGATCCGATTTTGTAAATGCAGGCGCACAGCTCTTGCTAAAACTAACCGCTCTAGATCCTTGCCTTTGCGGATCAAGTCTGCAACAGTATCTCGATGGCTGACTCGGACGACTTCTTGCTCAATGATCGGACCTTCATCAAGATCGGCAGTGACGTAATGAGCTGTAGCTCCGATGATTTTGACACCACGAGCATAGGCCCGTTGATATGGATTAGCACCTGGGAAAGCGGGTAAGAAGGAATGATGGATATTGATGATCTTTGGGAATTGGCTGACAAACTCAGGGCTAAGGATCTGCATATATTTGGCCAGGACAACCAGATCGATGTTGTGTTGATCGAGAGCCTCTAGTTGCTTGGCTTCTTGCTCGACTTTGTTGGTTTTTGAGATCGGAATCCAGAGGAACTCAATGCCAAACTGATCGGCAATGGTTTTGAGATCTGGGTGATTGCTGATGATCAAGGGAATCTCTGCGGCAAGTTCTCCGGCTTGGTGTCGCCACAGTAAATCGAGTAAACAATGATCCTGCTTAGTCACCCAAATAGCAATTCGCGGGATCGAGTCGGAGTAATGCAGTTGCCAATCCGCTTGAAGTGAACTCGCTAGATCGGCAAAGGCCATAGGGATCTGTTCACGATCCAACTGAAAATCGGTGAGATCCCACTCGATCCGGGTTAAGAATAGGTTCTGAGTGAAATCGGTATGATGATCGGCATGAATGATATTGCCATTGCGGCTGTAGATGAAATGGGAGATTTGGGCGACGAGGCCACGCTGATCAGGGCAGGAAACCAGGAGGGTAGCAGTCGAAGTTGGCATGTTCAGAGTTGATAGGTGGAGTTGAGATTAGCACAAGTGGTCTCCTTTTCCTTCCCTTGTAAAAAAGCATCTCTTATCCTTTAGAATTCGTTTAAGTTCTGCAGTATATGATTTAGCCACTCACATTACCTCAACCAGCTCTTGGCGGTGACTGATGATGTCAATCACAAGCATATGGGGCAGGATCTCAGGTAACGATCCATTCAGCTCTAGCAGTTCTGGAACCATGATACGCACCTTTTGCCTCAGGGATTCTAGGGTTTCGGCTTCCGTGGCGAGACCTAACACTTCATCACTGGAAGCAGACCAAACTTGTGCTTCTTGATCCCAGTAGGCTTCAACCTTGTAAAACGTCTTGCTGTAAGTGGAAAACGTGTAAGATTCTAAGTTACCTAAGGTGATGATGGTTGGTGATCGAACGGCTATCAGATCGTCTGTAGAAGAAGTGACTTCCGTGAGCCAAGCGACAGCGATCACCTCACCGTCTTTTGTGACGGAGTGGGTTACCCCCTTGAAGGGAATAGCGTGCTTAGATTCCAGGATCTGAGAGGGTATGCCTAAAGATGCGAATGATCTTAAACGACCAAAAGTTAACTCCCCCAAAATGTCTTCTCCTGCTTGGAAGTTGCCACTTCTGGAGATATTCCCAAAAGCTTTACTCTGTGACTTCACTGAACTCATGAATGATCTCCAGGTTATCAAGCTCGTACCTGCCAATTCTATATAAATCCAACGGACAGAAGCTTAACGGTACGTCAAGATCTTCACCATTATCGTACACCAGGGTCTACCCTTGAATGGCTAAGGGTGTGATCATTATGGATCGGAACGCTTCAAGGATCACGAAGGTAGATCTCCACCCGATTGCGACCCTTCGATTTAGCTTGATACAGAGCCGCATCTGCACGTTGCAAGGCAGATCCAAGCGTATCACCCAGCTGAATACGTGCAAGACCAACACTGATCGTGATCGAGATCGGATCGGATTGAGCTAAAGCGGGAGTCTGCTCAATTTGGTCTCGCAAACGCTCTGCAATCGATTGAGCAACAGTCACAGGCGTATTCACCAACAGGATTGCAAATTCTTCTCCCCCTAATCGCCCGACTAGATCCCGATCTCCCAGAATTGAGGAGCAGCTGTTGGCCAAATATTGGATCACCTGATCCCCTTTAGCATGACCCCAGCGATCGTTGACCTGCTTGAAATGATCAATGTCCAACATCAGGATCGAGAGAGGCCAGATTCCCTGAGAAGAACTGGCTAGAAGACTTTCCCCTTGTTCAAAGAAAGCGCGGCGATTAGAGATCCCTGTGAGAGGGTCTGTGCTAGCCAGAAAACGCAGGATACTTTCTCGTTGGATCTGGGTTGAAATATCGCTGAAGGAAAACAAGACACAGGAGCACTGGTTATACAGGATCTCCAGACCAGAGATCAAGGACCAAAACACGGAGCCGTTGACCTTACGTAAACAGGCTTCAAAATTTGC
>CAZONZ010000533.1:0-2796 GCA_964581005.1 uncultured bacterium | reverse complement strand
GGGGGTGGGGGTGGGGTGGGTTGAGGGGATCGAGTAGCCATGAACCCTAAGCTAGCTCCAGCCGCAAAACTGATCAGAGCTAACAGTCCTACCAGTCGGAGGAGACGAATAGTGATCCGATGTTTCACAATGTCCTCACACTATCCAAGCGATCACTTCGGTTCATGGTTACATGCGGATCCGCTAGCCATCGCCAGAGTTGAACTAGACAGGCTCTTCCTGTGACTTACCAAACAGTTGATAGCTGCGCCCTCGCCAAGATCGAGGCTGAACCAAGGCAGAGATCCCAACTCGGAGGACTGCTAAGGGATCGGCCAGTGGTGATACCCAGAAGGTCCAGGGGGGAGTGACATAAGAGGGCACAATGCCAAACAGTAAGGCCCACCGCACCAGTACCAAACTCGTGTTCAACCCTAGCAAAACCCAGATCAGCAGCGATTCAACAGTCCAAGCCTGAAGACTCAAGAGTGTGATCAGGAGGGGCAAGGGTAATCCCTGAGTTGCCAGCAACAGCAGCCAATCTCCCCACAGTTGAGCCGGTGAAGAGGCATCCTTCAGATCCAGTGATCGCCCCCAACCTTCCCACGTATCCAGAAAAGACGTATACATCCGGACCCAGATCAGCTTCGATCCATCTAGGAAGGCAACCTTGAAGCCTTGGGCGGCGATCTGGCGGGCTAAGGTTACATCATCACAAAACGATCGGCGAGCTCCAACATAGCCATCGATCTGCTCCAACACCGTTCTCCGAACCAGAAAACACTGACCATTGCCCATCACTCGCTCAGGGGGAAGTTCGGTCTCTCCAGATGCCCCAAACCGATAGATCAAGGTCATCAAGAGGGCTGGGTGTAACCACACTTCTCCCCAACCTGTTGACACAAATCGAGGAGACAGGGATAGCAAATCGTAGCCTTCGGTGGTCGCAGTCTGGAGCAAGCTAGGGATCAATCCGGCCTGAGGTTCTGTATCGGCGTCAATCCCTAAGATCCAGGTTGAGTCAGGGCTGGATTGTTGAAACCCGGTATGCAAGGCCCAAGGACGACCCACCCATTCTGGCGGCAATGGATCGTCGGTAATCACTCGAAACCGAGGATCCTGCTCCTGCATCGCCACCACTTTGGCCACCGTATCATCGGTTGAGCGGCTATCGATCACTACCACCTCTCGCAATTCATCCCCTTGCTGATGCAGCCCAGCTAAACAAGGTTCGATCCGCTCAGCTTCATTCAAGGTAGGCACCAAAACCGAAACAACTCCCGCTTGCTCCGGATCAGAGGGCTGGGGTTCTAAGGGAGGATGGCGGTGAGGCGCAGAAAGCAGTCGCCGCAACACCGTTCCAGCAGCAGGCAGTTGTAGAAGGAGCAACCCAAGGGCAATCCATTCTCCAGTCGATAAAAGGCTCAAGATCATCATGCTATTTAATAACAGGTTCAGGTTGACGAGAATTTGAAGCCAGGGGCTCCAGTCCATCAGTCGAAACGGATCCAAGTGAGCCCAACTCACCCAACTCATTCCGATCCGCTACATCAGCAGGTTGATCGATCGGGGCGGGTTCAGCCATTCGCCACAGTCCGATCACAGGTCCTAAGCCTAACAACAGACCCAATAATACAGGGATGACAATGCCAGATCCCAAACTCATGATCGTGGCAAAGCCAAAGTTTGCAGTATAGATGACCAAGGGGCCGATCAGTTGACGTCGATTCAATCTAGGCTGATCCTTGCCCCAGAGCAGATTAGCCACCAGCATAAACAGAATGCCCGTGAGCATCCAACCGCCAAAATTCTGCAGTGGCATTCCGAAGAATGGACCCGGTTGAAACCAGATCCAGAAGGGAATTCGGGTTTGGGTCATCGCCGGATCAAGGACAAAATCCCAAGCAGTTAAGAGCAGAGCTCCCAAGGCCAACGCTTCAAGATGGACCAACCAATGCTGCTGGTGTTTCAAGGTGGTCCGGGCCAACAGATAAGAGGACAATCCCATGTAAAACCAGGAGAGCGGGATCGTGAAGGGAACCAATCCGCCAATTTTGTAGCCTAAACCACTCAGATACCCATAGTCACCAAACGGGATCCCAGTGCTTGTACCCAATAATTCAGCGCTCAACGAGATCAAAATAGCTGGGATGAAAAACATCCATAACCGCTTCCACCCCAAGAGTCGAGATCCCATCAACCCGGCGGCTGCCGTGCCAAAGAGCATATAGGCAACCCCTCCATTGCCCATACTGAACGAGAACGCCTGCTGACCCACCTCTGGCAAACTGGCGATCCATTCTGGATGAGGGACCACCAATAGCAATCCTGCTAACCCAAATAACAGGGCCATGATATGAGCTCCCAATGCGATCCACTCCACTTTCTGCTTCATGGGAAGGGAGGCTAATTCCGGTAGGTTGTCGGTAAAGGGAACAAAGCGATTCATCCGCGCTCTCCAGGATTGCCATTTAGCTTAGTTTACCTCAACCAGACTAGAGTCACCGACTTGATGCGCCAGTTCCCCCTGTTCTTGCAATTCTCTGATCCGATCACCACCCAGCTCAAGTTGAGTTCTTCAACTTGCGAACAGTAAAGCGTAAATCTACCTTGAGTTTTATAAGTGAATTCGATCTTTTTTGATCACGCTTACCCACATTTACTCAGATCCCCTCAGAGTGAACGAGATGGGATCAATAACACAATAAAAACCCCTGTTGGACACAGGGGTCGAGGAACCATCATGAGTCTCGAAGCCACAATCTCAATCCACTCAGATCCATCAGATCGATTGAGTCGGAATTGAGTCAGCAGACT
>CAZONZ010000532.1:0-2806 GCA_964581005.1 uncultured bacterium | reverse complement strand
ACCTGATGCTGGCCCGATTCCAACTGATATTGGGCGGATCCCACCTGATGCTGGCCCGATTCCAACTGATATTGGCCGGATCCCACCTGATGCTGGCCGGATTCCAACTGATATTGGCCGGATCTCATCCCAGGTTGGCTCCAGTTCCAATCCTCTTTAGATTGATCCCATTGATCCCTCGGATGGGTTCAGCTCAAGATGGAGCAATCGAGAGCCCATGACCCAGTAAGCTTAATTGCAGGCTGACTGAAGTGGCGGGGACAGGATCGGGGTGATCCGTGACCGCAGCACAGTAGCGGCGAAACGAGCAATGGCGGCAATGATCTCCCGGTTGAGCGGAGAAGTCTCGATCACTCACAAGATGCAGGGCTAAATCCGTGACACGATCCAGCACCTGAGCTTTCTGATCCGGATGGGCTTCAAAACTGACGATCTCTCCGGAACGCAAATAAATATGACTAACTCGGCGGAGAGCAGCCCCGTACACTTGATCAATGGCCATTTGATACAACCCCAGCTGCAGATCCATCGCTAATTGATCCGGTGTTTGCTGAGATCGGCTGGTTTTATAGTCAATCAAATGAACCTGAGCCTGCAGATCCTGAGAGGGGAGAGACTCTAAGCGATCGTAGCGACCCCTAATCTTAAATTGGAGCTGACCTGCCCAAAGAGATCCCTCTAAGCGACCCTCAACGCCGATCGGTTCTTGCCATTGATCCAAGGGAGCGATAAATCGATCAAAATACTGACGTAGGATCTGCCATCCTTCCTGTTGCTGACTGGGGGATAACCCTGGACATCGAGCCACAGCCTCCAACCAGATCAACTCGATCGCAGCTAGATCGGGTGGGCCTGACCAGGCGGGACGGCGATAGATTTCAGCCAGGATCTCATGCAGGATCTGTCCCAACTGAGGTGGAGCAAATGCAGCGGATTGAACCTTGGCATGGTAGCGAAGGTAGTAGGCATGAGCACAGCGTTGGTAGGTCGATAATCGGGTCGCTGAGAGTGGGATCATGGCCGTTTTCCTTTCGCATTAGATCGGCACCAGATCCAGCGTAATATCAAGTCATCCAGTTGGGATCGTGATCCTGCTGATGTCCGGTTGCTCTCGGATCGATTGGCTGCGTTATTCCAACAGCTCGAAGCTATTGACGCTTATGAACGCGGCTCACTCTAACTCAACTCAGGTCTTTCGATGACGATTTCATCCTCCCCCAGCTCCGCAACTCCTGATCCATCCCTCCCGATCCCCGCTTCAGTTCTGGTCCAACTGGGGATCGCATCGGCTCCAATCCACCCTTCTGCTTCACCCTGGTTACCCTTTCCTTGGCCTGTCCAGTCCGGATCGTGGGGGATCTTGGCTGCTCAAGCTGATGCAACCGATCTTGATTGGGCCTATGCCTTGGTGCAGTTATCCCTGGATCATCCGCCTGTTCCCATGGCTCGGCCTCAACAACGTTCTGGCGCGGCTGACCCTGAAGGATCTCAAGCTTCCTCGGAGTCTCCCAACTCGTCTGCCCCCTCCCCGGATCTGCTTAGCTTTTGTTGGGCCTTGAATCGCGTGGTCCAAGCTCCCCCGATTGATCAGAGATTACAAGCTGCAGGCTACGATCCCTTAGCCAGTCAGTTAGCCACCGCCAGCCATCTGATCCAAGCCGTTCAATCCGCTAAGACCTCTCCTGGGATCTCAGAAGCGATTCAGGTGCTGGTAGTTTTGGAATTGCTCTACCGCGAGATCCCGATTGATCAACACAATTCGATCCGATCGGGTTGCGGCGAAGATGTCATGCGAGCTGCCTATCAAATGAATATGGTCTGCATTGATCCGAATGATGCGGATCGAACCCTTTTACAGGTCCAGCGCATTGGCCTCAAGCTCTTGGGAGAGGTTGAACCGCAAGTCCGAGCAGGGATGGAGATCGTCTTGTCGGATGGTCGGATCGTTTAGGCAGAGAGCTGTTACAAAATGATCATTGCGTTGTTGGATTGAGCCAAACTCATGTCATACTGTGAATTAACCTTAACTTTCTGAGAGAGTTGTTATGGCAGAGCGGGCACGGAGTTTGGCAAGTACCGGGGGCAACCCACGCCAGTTTATGAACATGGCCAGTGAATTAGTGAATGTTCGCACCGATCAGGGTAGCGGTAAGAGGGTGAGTGATAAGTCCTCCTACTCTACTCCTGGAAATCCCAGAGAGTTTATGGAGATGGCACGCGAGTTCCGAGTCAAGACTCAACAGCAAGGATGGACTCAGCAGCGTTGATCGTGAATCGACCTCAGTTCCAGACCTGTCATATTCAGGTTCCGGAGCTCGATAAGCCCTTGGCGGCCATTTGCGTCAAGGGCACTCAGTTTTTTAGCTTTTTTCGGTTAATGCCCGATCTGGAAGCGGCTCAAGTGATAGCTGGCCGTTTGCTGAATCGAGGGGATCACGTCGTGATTACCCCAACTGCCAAGCAGAACTATGCCGTTTGGGTCCAGGAGACTAAGGTGATCCTTAAGCGTGAACACTATCGGACGACGCATGTGCAGGTTCCCGATATGGATCAGCCTCTGGCCGCGATCCAGGTGTTAGGGAATCAGTACTACAGTTTCTTCAAAATGGCAGCTGATCTCGAAGCCGCTCAAACAGTTGTAAACCGATTACAGCAGAAAGGCGATCTAGCCGTGATCACAGCAGCAGCCAAACAAAAATACGCGATCTGGGTGCATGAACCGGATGCCGTGCCAACCGCTCGATCTCGCTCCAAACCGGCTTCGTCTTGATCGAAGGCTGATCCACAATCCCCCAGGACAGTTCAA
>CAZONZ010000531.1:0-2809 GCA_964581005.1 uncultured bacterium | reverse complement strand
CAAGCGCAAGACGGTTTATCAAGAAAGTTTCAGTAAGCGCGACGACTGGGCCTAATAGCCTGAGATATCAATCACATGAAAACTCTCGATCTCAAAAGTTTCAGAATCCTCGGCCTGTTTTCCGTAAAAAAGGAGTTTTCAGGCTTAAGCCTATTTCCTGACTTGCTTCTATCTCTTCCTCAACCTCTACAGTGGGCTTTAGCTCTGTTTTCAGCTCGATTAATCCAGAGGGAAGCCAAGCATTGGTTAGATTCAACTTAAATTGACCCCGCTCAAGTTCAAAAGTAACTGTTCCTCACTCTCTCAAGGGCTCTACATCAATGGGAAAGGGAAGAGATCTATCCTCCTTCCCCACACACTTGATTTGGGATCAGTATCTCTTTGGCTACCGCCATCATACCCTCTTCTTTGATCAAGTCAGTAGATGAAGAGGGTAGGGGAAACGTGAAAGATATCAGCTAGCTTTCTAGCCTGCTCTTTACTGATCGCCCGTTTGCCGTTGGCAATCTCGCTAACTACACCACTGGATCCAACTCCCTCTCGGACTAAATCAGCTTGACTCATATCCCTTGCTTCCATCAAAGAATTAAGGATAGATGCGGGGGTTGAGGTTGATCCTAGGGGGATGGCTTCTTCCTCGTACATCTCAATCAAGACTGTCCACACTCCCAGGAGCTGGTCTTCACTGGCAGTCCTATCTTGCTTGAAGAAAAGATGCTCAGTGACTGCCAAAGCCCGCTCATAACCTTCTGCATCCTTGATGACAAAGGGGAGATCGGAGTAATTCAGTATGATCGTGTCACCAGAGGTAATTTCGTCAGAAGTAAGGGTCATTTTTCCATTCTTCCTTGTCATACTCAGCATGAGTCAAGACGCGCTTGATGTAGATCGATTGCCGCTGATAGTCAATGCCTACAATCAAGCGATATTTCTTTCCTTTGATATTGAAGACAGTAAGGTTGCCAACTACGTCTGCAGAGGGATAAACTGAGCGAACCTCAGTAAGGTTTCTCCACTTAGCAGATCCTGCGATCTTATACCAATCATCTAAAGGCTGTTCCAGATCAGAATGTTCCTTTGCTGCCTCCCGGAGTGCCCTACGACTGATAATACGCATAGTGTTTTACCGACTTCTCTCTTACTCTCTCAAAACGAGAGCTTGATGTCAAATAATAGTTGCCGTGGCCCGATCTCCTGCCCAGAAGCCAGATCGCACTCGCCAGGGACTTGTGACCTGAGATCTACTGGATTGCCCGCAGAGGAATCCATTCTTTATAGATCAATATACCTATCGAAGAAACCCAGGTATGAATCCGTTTCTCCTGAAGATTCGCTGATTGCAGGATCTAGAGCTACAGAGAGGGAGACAAAAGCCGCTTCCAGGTTTTAGCTTGATCTAGTTCAAAGGCCAAAAGCGTCCCTCGGCAAAAACGCTCAACGGGACAAAGATCTGATCATCCCATTCCCCACACAGATCAACCGGATGGCCTCCGGCAAGGGCCAATAATTCCCATGCTTTTTCAAAGTTCGGACTGATCGGTAAACTATCGCCGGATTGATCCATCACAAACCACTGATTTTCAGATGGCAAGACGTGAACGTTCAAGAGGGGGAAGGGGAAGGTTGTGATCCAGGGCTGCTGGGCTAAGGCTTGCTGCCATGCACTCAACGCTAGAGCAATCGTTTCAAACCCTGCAAAGGCTGGGATCGCTTCGGGGGAAGCATGGCGGGTTTTAACCAGGGCTCGGAGAGGGTAAGCGCTGGGGAAAAAGACGAGATCAGCATCTAAGCAGGTGCCAGGAACCAGGCTGACATCTAAAGGTTGGTTCATCACACTGAAGCTTAATCCCAGAGCAAGCCGTTGGTGAGTTTGGCCCCAAAGCCAGACGCGCTGGATCTTAAGTTGATCCTCTTCAACGATCCGCTTCCCCAAGATCAACCATTGATCTCGTTGAGTTGGAACTGTTTCATCATTGAGCAACTCCTCTTGTTTTTGGGTCCACCCGATCACCGTTCGCAGATCAGCTTGCGTGCCAGGGGGCAGCGTCTCCAACCGTTGATAGCCTTCCAGCACAAGATAGAGAGATCCCAACCGTTCCAACAACTGATCCGGCCAGTGCAATCCTCCTGAATAGGGGATCCCAGCCATCTCCCGGATTTGTCGGGCTAATCCAGGGGCTTGGGCATCTACGAGACGGGCCGCAGGGGTTTCCCAAAAGGTATAGGACTGGGATTGCACGGCAGCCAGCCCTTCCCGCACTAGATCCTGCAACCATAAACTCAAATCAGCGATCCCTGCCTGAACTTTGTTCTCCCGTTGAGCTGCTCGTTTGGCCTGAGCAACTGGATCTTTGGGAGCTGCCTTTTTCTCCGCCTTCGCCTGTTGCTTTTGCATCCGTTTCTCGATCCACTCGGCGACCCAAGTGGGCGGATCCGTAACTGGGATCGAGTCTGGATTAGCGGCTAAGAGTAAAAACAATCCAAGCGCATGTTTGCAGGGAAATTTACGACTAGGGCAACTGCAGTTGAAGGCGGGCTCGCTCAGATCAATTTGGGTTTTGTAAGGGTCAGCACCGCTGCCTTTGCATTCCCCCCACAGAGCCCCTTCACTCCGGCCCAGATTTTGCCACTTCGTTAAACTGGCCAGCTTTTTCCCATTTTTGGTGGAGCTTTCATCTGGAGACAGAGACAGCACTTGCTCCGTGGTCCAATTCTGTGACATGGCCTAAGGTGTGATCCAGCACGAGAGACTCCAATTGACATCCTCTCCACCCAATCGCTAAGCGATATGGATGGAGATTCCCTGGGT
>CAZONZ010000530.1:0-2815 GCA_964581005.1 uncultured bacterium | reverse complement strand
TGGGGAAGCTGGAGCCAGCGGCTAGTAAAATACACCGATCTTGAGGTTGAAGGGGGAAGTGGGGAGATTCCCAAGGGAGGGGATCGCTGCCATCGGGAGGGGCTGGATCACCGTGGAAGATAAGCGTGGCCAGTTGGGTGAGGATCCGATCGAGGTGTTGGGGACTACTGCCAAAGGGGGTTCGCTCGTCTAGGGTCACGAGTGCGATCGGATAGCCCCGATTCATCAGTTGTTGGGCTAAGCCTGTGCAGAGTTCGACTCCACGCTCTAAAGTTTGGCGATGGTGATCGAGATCTTCGGGCTCATAGGGGTGAGGCGAACCATACGGAGGCCAAGCATTGTAGAAACATAAGGTGATCGATTCAGCTTCAGGGCGTTCCAGCTCACGGGTGATCAATTGATCGCGTTTAGCCGAAATCTTCCAGTGAATATTGCGGACATCATCACCAGGACGGTAATCGCGTAAGCCTAGAAATTCTCCCTGGAGTCCTGGGGTGGGGCGAGAGTAGGAGGAGGATCCTTGGGGGTTGGATCCTAAGGTCGGAATGTAGGGAGGAGTGGCAGGACGGGGGTAGACAACAATATCGACAGGATCAACGATCTCTTTACCTTTGCGAAACAGTTCAAACGGGAAGCTAGTGGCGATCTCAACTCCCTGCAAGCGCCACAGACCCCGCCGAGGAAAAGCAAATTGATAGAGAGCTTTGGTGGTGGCTTTGGGATCCAGGCGCAGAACATATACCGATGGAGATTGATCCTCGGTTAATCCCTGAATGCGTTCCCGGATCTGAAGTGAGAAACTGGGTGTGCGGCGCTTCTGGTTCTCGATGATGAGGCTGATCAGAGCCACTTGATCCACAAACAGACGCGGTGGCAGTTGCCGTTGCACTTCAACCTGTTGGATCACGGTTTCGGAGAGGACCCCACTGATCACGATCAGAGTTAACATCATCCCAAACAAGAGGTAGAGAGGATTATTGCCTGTGTTGAAGGCGGCAATACTAACCAGAATGGTGATCCCCGTGAAGATCTTGCCGATCCGGGTGAATTTGAAGCGGCGGGGCAGTTTGAAGCGGGGGCGTTGCTCGTGTTGGGGGAGAGGATAGCGGAGGGCCAGTTGTTTGAGGATCCGCTCTTGTTCGGCAGTAGACATCCCCGGTGGCAGTGGGATCGGGGCAGTGGTTAAACCTGCTGCAGCTAGGCGGCGACGATAGAGTTCGGCTCGGCCCCAACTTCCACTCCAGACCACCAGCTGGCCTTCTCGATCGATCCGTGTGGCAAATTCCTGGCTGGTCCGGTTGGTTAGCGATGGAATATGAGTAGCAAGGGTGTGAGCCACATGATCAAATGTGTTGTGATTGTCATTGCGAATGATCACCTGGTAACGGGAAGAGAGTGTCATAACTGCCTCAGCTAGGTTGCCTCAGGTTCTGTTGCTATCTTCCTATTGTTAGGGCATGGGGGTCGAGTGAACCAGATCGAGATGGGCTCTGAAGGCAAGATCCTCGCTAGTGTGAGTGGAGATGGAAGTGTCAAGATCTGGGATCTGGAGCAGCAAACCGAAATGGCCTCTTTCTCCGGTGGGTTTGGGCGGGCGTTGAGTGTAGCGATCAGTCCAGATAACCAGACGGTGGCAGCAGGGGGAGAAGATGGATCAATCAAAGCCTGGGATCTCACTTCCGGTAGTCTGATCAAAACGTTTCAGGGACATACGGCTCAGGTGAATGATCTCAGTTTCAATCCGGTTGATCGGAAAATGTTAGCGAGCGCAAGTCATGATGGCACGGTTCGGGTTTAGGATCTCGATCAGGGTCAAGCCGTCCTGGTTCTGGAAGATCATGAGGATCGGGTGACCTCTGTGGCGATCAGTCCGAATGGGCGGCAATTAGCCAGTGGCAGCTACGATCTGAGCCCGATGGTTGCTGATCCAGGTTTGGGCATGGCGACGGATATCTTCTGGCTGATAGGAGTTACGCATTGACAGGAGGAGCAACTTATGCAGGTTGAGCCAACTTGCCTTGGAAATGCTCAGCAATGTACTCCCGTGCCACTTGCAGGTACAGCTCCCTTTGCACCTCATACCACGACCCGATTTCCTCCTCTACTCTCATCAACTCCAGCTGACAAAAGGCTCGCAGCGAACAATAAATATGCGTCTGGATCGCTTCGCTAGTTGACGGGAAATGATTTATCTTCTGGATCGGTGTAGTAGAGGGTAATCAGATTAATCCCTTTAATAACCTTTTTGTGTTTTCCCGACCAGTAATAGCCAATGAGTTCGGCTTTGTCTGGGTCACTGAAAGGTTTTTCAATAATGGTATCATCGGCACTAAGGGTGCCACCAACGAAGTCAATAGCTCCCTTGATTTCGGAGAATAAATCTTGGGGCTGAAAGCGTTCTCTGAGTAAGAAGCGATTGATGCTGTCATGAGAGAGTTCCGGGAAGATCTCGGCCAAGCGGCAGCAACCGGCGTAGTGGGGTTGGGCTCGGAGAAAGCCCGTGTAGGTATTCAGGTCACAGCGGGCCGTGGAGGGCTTGGAAGGGAGTCGGATGGCAGTGCTCCAGGTGTTGTTCAGCGGTGATCTGGTTGATTATCATGATTGGACCTTCTTTGTCAATGCGTAACTCCTATGAGCGTAAATGGTGGGGAAGAAAAACTCTAGAAATTGGGGGAAGAAGCGTTCGAGTGCCTCTTTCCAGGGTGGATCGTATTCGGAGGGGAATGGCGTTAGGGATTGGATCATGATGGAAAGTTCTGCTCAAACACCTCGAAGGACTCCGCTAGAGTGGCTTGCTGGAGAACAAACTCTAAGG
>CAZONZ010000529.1:0-2816 GCA_964581005.1 uncultured bacterium | reverse complement strand
TTGATTAGGCTTTCTGTTGCTTCTTCGTCTCGGAGCGCCATCTCATGACTTCTACTCCTGCAACCCAGTCCTATCCCTGCCCCCAATGCGGATCAAAAGGCGTCGCCTACAACCCCAAGACTAGTACGCTCACCTGTAGCTACTGTGGTTGGCAAGACGCGATCCCCGAAACCCTGGATCAGGTCCGTGAGCAGTCGTATGAACAGTATTTACAACTGGATCCTCAAAACCTGGCAACCTTTGCGCCCGAAGCTCAGGAAGTCACGTGCCCCGGCTGCTCGGCCAAAATGACCTTCACCCCGCCCCAGATTGCAGGGGATTGTCCCTTCTGCGGCACCCACATCAACACCCAACCCCAGGCCGCCGATCCAACTCTTGCCCCCAACGGGATCCTTCCCTTTGGCATGGATCGAAAGGCGATCGCTCCAAATCTAAACACGTGGATGGGGAGCAATTGGTTCGCGCCGAATGATCTGAAAAAGCTAGCTCAGCCGGAACAAATGCAAGGAGTTTATCTACCCTTTTGGACCTATGACAGCTTTACAAATAGCTACTATCGAGGTGAGCGCGGCGAGCACTACTACGAAACGGAAACCTATCAAGAACGTGATGAAGAGACAGGCGAAATGGAAACCAAAACCCGTGAGGTTCGCAAAACCCATTGGTATTCAGTCTCTGGCCGGGTTGAGCGCTTCTTTGACGATGTCTTGATCCCCGCCACTCGATCGGTGAACATGGATCGGCTCAAGAAACTGGAACCCTGGAATTATCACGGTCAACTCAAGCCCTATGAACCTGCTTTTCTGGCTGGCTTCAAGGTTGAGCGTTACCAGATCGACATGAAAGAAGGGTTCGACATGGCCAAACAAGACATGGCTAAAGAGATTGAACGGGATGTGTGCCACGACATCGGCGGTGATGAACAACGGATCCATGATGTCCGCACCACCTACAGCGCGATCACCTTCAAACATCTCCTTTTGCCTGTCTGGATCAGCAGCTATCGCTATCGCGGCAAAGCTTACCAAGTGCTTGTCAACGCTCGCACCGGGGAGGTTCAGGGAGAACATCCGATCGCGGCCTGGAAAGTGGCGATAGCAGTGAGTGTGGGTGTTGTTGCGGCTGGTCTAATCATCTGGGTGGTGATCGCCAATTCTTGAGGTTGATCTCACTCCAGCTTTGAGGTGAGCCTTTTAGATCCGCTTTTCCAGATATTGACCGATCATGACTTGCTCCCCAGCACGTGAAATGATGGTTTGCCGGGTTCGGTAGCGTTGGCCAATCAGTTTCAATTCTTCTTCAAAAACGGATCCTTTGTACTCTGTTCGCAAGCAAAGGGTGTCAGCATCCGGCATCCGAAAGGTTGCTGTGACTGGATTGGGGGTCGCAAAGCCTCGATCACGGTAGAGAATCGATCCGAGTGCGCCAAACACGGTTTCGCCGGAGGATTGAGCCTTACCTGTGATCGCATCCTGACTTTCCCACCGAACCAGGGATCCACAGCAGAGGGGAGAATCATCATCGAGCTGGTGAAGCTGAGCCAACTCAAGTAAGGAGGAACTGCCCTGAGGTAAAAATTGAACGGTGATCAGGCTGGTGAGGGATTTGGTGTCTCCGTCTGGGAGGGTGTAGTAGCGCCGATCCGAGTGCCACTGACCTTGAGATCGCCAAAAAAACTGGGCTACCAACGTTTCGGTTGCGGTTAATGTCAGATGGGTAGAAGGTGTCACGCGATCGTGTCCTCGCTGAATAGGGTGGGTAACAGCATCAGTCTCTGGATCAGGCTTTGGGGCAATCTCTAGTGTGATCGGGGCTGGGATCTGGGATTGCTCAATGGTTGCTACGCTCCTTGTTTACATATCTTAATACAAGTCAAGCCGATCACCAACCCTATTGTTGCCGGAAAAAAGATCTGTTCCCATCTGCCTCACTCGCCGCAGTGCCCTGTCAGCACCCAGGTCTGTTGCCCGTATCTCAGGAGTGGAATTACGCTGGATCTCAGTATATGTAAGGCTTTTGGGGATCGTTCTACAGTACAGCAACTTGAGGATGCCCTATGCCTAGGATTTATCTAAATGCTATTTGACGAGAACAATGTAATCACTGGAATCTCACCAACGTCTCTTCCCTCAATGATCATCGGTATGTTTTCAAGGGCTTTGGCAGTGAGCAACTCTTCGGCACCCATTCACTCTACATGCTGCTCAAGAGTCAGTGTAATTGATCCAGAGAGCCCTAAGGGAAAATCAAACCAAGGGCAAGATTAGGGTCATCGTCGCTGAAGCTCTTGATCTTCGAGAAAACGTAAATTGGTCAAAATTAGACTCAAACCTGTGGAATGTGAGATCTAATATGCCTCGTGAACCTCGTGATCTGCGACCGGAGCATTGCTACCACGTCACGGTTCGCTGCAATCATCGGGAATTTCGTTTGACTCGGATCGAATGTCGGCAGGTGTTGCTGTTTGCGATCCACAAGGTTCAACAGAAGTATGAGTTCAAACTGTATGGACTATGTATCATGTCGAACCACATCCATTACCTGATCGACCCACAGCAGCCAGAGGATCTGCCCAAGATCATGCATTGGTTGAACGGGTATACGGCCATGTGCTTCAATCGGATGCTGGGTCGGAGTGGTCACTTTTGGGAGAAGCGCTATCACAGTACGGCTTTTCATCTCAGTGATCAGCGGCGGGCGTTGAATACGTTGCGCTACATTCACGGGAATCCGAGGGCAGCTGGGATCCAAGCGGGATTCTTCTACGATTTCTCGAATTATGGTAGCTACGATCAGCTCACCGAGGATGGACTCAC
>CAZONZ010000528.1:0-2824 GCA_964581005.1 uncultured bacterium | reverse complement strand
ATTGAGGCCAGTAATATTAATGCCAGAGTTTTCTCAGAGTTAGAAGCGAAAGGCTATTTAACCACTGATATCCGAAGCAAAGATATTCCTCTTTTCGAAAAATTTCCGTTGCCAACTGCGTTAACTGGTTTAGTCTTTGTCCTGAGTAGAAAGGTCGAAATACCTGTTGTTCCAGTATCTGTCTGGGTCTATGTAACTGGATATCATCATTTTGAATTTAGTCCCCTTGTAGAACTTGGAGGATCAGTGAAGACTGGATACCAAGTCCGGAATGGGAGTGCGACTCTCAAAGTTGAGTACCCAGATCAAAATGGATCTTGGGGGATATCCCCAGATATTAACAGCAATTTTATTGACAAGATTGAGCCTTTCAAAGAGATCCAAGCCTTTGCAAGAGGAGACATCAAGATAGCGTGGAATCCTGAGTTAGAATTTGCTCTATGGGGAGGATCGCCAGCCAAAGTACATATTGAGAAAGGTGTCCCAACTATCATTATTCCTCCTGTACCTGCACCTCCTCCAGCTATGTTCCCATTTGTTTTTCCTCGAGTCGGTCTCAAACCAGGTGGTGAGTTTGACTTGGGTCTTAAATCACCTGCTATCCCAATAATTCAGACAGAAGACTCATATCAGGCAAATCAGGAAATCACCCTGTCTGCCACGAGTAACAGTCAAGGCAGAGCAATAGCTGGAGTTGGCCTTAGTGCTACTCTAGGAAGGAAAATTGGGAAGAACGATTGTAGTGATATTTATACCAATGATGGAATTCCTCAACCTCCTCCAGGTGTCAAGCCAACGATCAATGTCAACACTCTAGGGGATCAATGCTACTCCCATCGAGAAAATAAGTATAGAAGAGATTGCTATTCAAATCTAGCTGACTTCGAGTCTCACCACATCATTCAAAATGCAACCCTAAATCAAGACCCTTTCCTTGCGCTACATCCAGGATATGGAAAGGGTAAACACGCATCAGCTGTACTAATGGATGAACTGACTCATAGAGAAACAATGAGAATACAAAACCAAACTCATCTCACTGAAGGAATGACTCAAGGCCAATACTATATTGAAATAGATGTTGCAGAGGAAGCCTTGGATGCGGCAAATGCCCTTGGATACATGCGAGTCGATATTGCCAAACAGATGGGATGTGCTGTAAACTATATGGCAACAATACCAGGTGTATCTGCTACAGATCCGACATACAAACCTAATCTAAGGCCCTAGATAACCATGAGTATTCACTCTCAATTCATTCAGCCAATCAAAGATATGTTTTCAAGACTTATCCGTAAGGACTACGAAGATATTTTTGCTGACCATCTTCGTGAAGCCTTTGATGAGAGAGTGCAACGTATCAACTTTATACTTGATAATTATCCTCATCATCCTTCTAAGGGCTTACCAGCTTACCACTTCGTAGATATTCCTGATGAGGAATTTATAGATAACGACGAACTGAGTACATTTCTCATTAGAGATGATGAAGGTGGCTCTGGTGATCTAGAGGAAGATCAGGTGCCTTTAAGAACTGATATTAATTCTGTATGGGAGGTTGAGGGTATTCATCTATGGACAAGGGAAGGAGGTCGAGCAAAAGATCTGCCTTCAGTAGTCTATGTTTATGTTAAGCCTGGAAACAAAATCAAGGCCAAGCTCGTTTTTATCCACGGATGATTAATGAATAAAACGCCTGGAGTAAAATCCTCCGATCCAACCTACAAACCTAAAAAGAGGCCTTGACTACCATGAATATTCATCCAGAATTTATCCAGCCAATCCAGGACATGTTTGGACGACTGATTCGCGGAGAACGTGAAGATATATTTGTGGATTACAAATCCGAGGAAGGAATTCAGTTTATTGATGAAATCTTAAGGTTATATCCATATAATCAGCCTCCGTATCATTTTATTGATATTCCTTACGAAGAATTTATTGACAATGATGATCTGAGTACTTTTCTGAGAAGGGGTGAGGACGGACAGTTTGGTGAACTTTCAGAGTATGGTTTCCCTTTGAGATACGATATCGATTCAGTCTGGGAAGTTGAGGGTATTCATCCATGGACAGAGGAAGAGGGAAGGGCAGTAGATCTATGTGCAACAGTAAATGTCTATGTGAGCAAAAACCGATCCATTGTGGCAAAACTGATCGACATTCACGAATAAAAACCTAGAACAATGCCAAAAAACAACCGTTCCGCAACCACTGCAATCCTGTCAGCAATACTGGTTTCGATCCCACTTTTTCTGTTTCTGTCTCTCAGCTCTTGTGGATCCAATCCACTCAGCAGCAATGTTCCGCCGCCAGCTATTTTCTTGCAAGATGACGATCCATCTGACCAATCTTCTCAGTCACCCACTTTTAATCCCATCGTT
This sequence comes from uncultured bacterium, assembly GCA_964581005.1. GTDB lineage: Bacteria > Cyanobacteriota > Cyanobacteriia > Thermostichales > Thermostichaceae > CAZONZ01. Next base: position 440 of record CAZONZ010000528.1, on the reverse strand, counting down.
ATTCCCATACCCGGTTTTACTCCTCAAGAAAAGGTGATCTTTCCTTCTCGAAAAATCTCTGATGTGGAATTCCCAATCCCAGCGAGCTTTCCCTACCTGATTGCTTGGGTAGCTACCTTCGATGAAGATGATAAGCCTGTCAAGTCACCCTCAGAAGTTCCAGAAGATGGCAGCCGCAAGGTAGTTGCTATTTCTTCTTCAGGAGAAGATGCTACTATTCCCGCCTGTCTATTTGAGTTGCCAGGAGAATACACGCTATCTGCGATCACGTTCAGTCCCTTCTCAGAAGAGCTTGATGAGTTAGGATATGAGGATATAGTGATCACGATAGACGGATATTGCTTAGATCTAGAGTTTGAAGAGTTTGATCTGCCTAACCTTACCGACGGCGATCCGGAGAATCTAACCATTCGGATGCGTATCATTGATGGAAGCGGCAA
>CAZONZ010000527.1:0-2828 GCA_964581005.1 uncultured bacterium | reverse complement strand
CCAGATCTTGCAGCACTAAGGCCAAATTGGAATAGCTCACCGCCGTGGTGGGATGATCGGGACCGAAGTTGCGCTCAGCCGAGGCCATCGCTTTTTGCAGCAGCTGTTTGGCTCCCTCATACTCTCCCAGATCTTGCAGCACTAAGCCTAAGTGAGAATAGGTCACCGCTGTAGTGAAATGATCTGGTCCTAATAGCTTCTCTTGGGTTTCAATAGCCTTTTGTAAGCAAGTCTTGGATCCCTGGTAACGACCCTGTGTGCGATAGGTAACGGCTAAATCAATCAAGATCTCAGCAGCAGTTAAAGGTTTATCCAACTTTTCATACAAATTAAGAGCTTCCTCCAAGGCTTTTTCAGCTTGAGCATTCTCTCGGTGGGATAATAAGGCATGACCTAATTGAACTAATAGATCCGCTCGCATTAAGTTGGGTTGACGATACTGATCTACATAGTAGTAGAGGAACTCCAAACGTTCAGGAGACACAGGATTGGTCCAGGGATACTTTTCAATAGGGATCCGTTCCAATTCTTCAGGGCTAGATCCGGGACTATTGCTGATACAGACAATCACAGTGGATCGCCAATCCCAAAAATCGGGGGCAAACCTTGCCAGTCGAGTTATGGCCGAGCTGGGTAGCACAAACAGGATGGGATGAGGGATTCGATGGGCAAAGCTATCTCGATCTAGGTTGACTTTTGTCAGGATTTCGGGATAGTCACCATACTGCCCAATCGCCTGTTCTAACCCCCTAATCAGCAAAACCAGTTTGTGGTCGGGCCAATGTTCCAGCGAGCTCAGGATCCGACTCAGTTCAGACAGTACATTCGTAATCAGAGGATCCTTTAACACCACCTCAACCCATTGAATCTGATCCAGTTCAGCCTGATGCCGTAACGTTTCCACCAGAAGTTGCCGATCCTGCTCGTAATTAACCTCCACAAACCCAAGAGTGAATCCCTCCGAGAGCTTTGCGAAAAGTCGGATCCGTTCAATTGCTTCCCTATTGCTAGTCAGGAACTTAAAGTTAGGGTTGGGGGTTGAGAGCTTGTTGGAAAGCATCAATCTTGATCACCATGGGATGAGGATAAGTCCAGTGTTGGTTCCCGTTGTACTCTAAAACTGATGTATTGAAGAGTGTTAATGGCCCAATCTCATCATTGACAGTCCGTTTCTCGCGGTAAGTGTCTGCAATCGAGGCGTAATGAGTCGCTGGGATCATCCGTTCAAAGGCAAACTGTAACTGCTTAGTCGCATACTCCGCATCCTCCATCTCAACCTGTTGATGCTTCCGCCCAATCGCCGTCAAACAGGCCTCCCGTACCATCTGCATTAAATGTCGCACATGCCCGCCACTCGCTAAAATTAACGCCCGCAGCACCGGATCACTCTCAAAGATCATTTGTGTATCCATCCGTAGTTGCAGCAACTGGATTAGAGACTGGATCCCTTGTTCATTGATCTCCAGCGGATTTTGATGAGGATCATAGTGGTAGATATTAACCATCGGGACAACTTTGGGATCCGGTAAATTATTCGTCAACCCTCGCGGAGAATACATCGCTGAAATCGGGAGGGTATACACCAGCGTAATGTTCAAGTCTTGTAACTGTGCCCCATAATCAAAAAACAACTTTTCAGCCACATGGGGCGGACACCGGTCCAAATTATCAAAGATCAACAGTAACCCTTTACAAGCCGGTCGTTTTTGACGTAGCTTTCGCTGCCCATCATCCAACAACAAATTGAGAGTTGTCTTCAACCGTGAAAAATCCTTCTCCAACTTCTCTCGAATCGTCGTCTTGTAGCTAGATCCCCCCTTGATCCCGGACATGATCTTCGCCAGCAGCTTCGCCATAAACGGAATGGGTAGAGGTGTTTGTCCTCCCACCGATAATTCTCCCTGCAGAGCAATTGAAGTTTCAACCGATTCCTGAGTTTCTTTGGTGATCTCAGTAAACCACTCTTCCAAGTCCCGAATGATTTTAGGATCAATGGCAATATTCAACTGCCGCAACTTAAATTCAACGTACTGAGCCACTAACAAATACAAATCCGTATACTCCAAATCATTAATATCGGTGATGCCATCAGCTTCTAAGTAAATGACATCATACTCCTTAGCCCACTCTCGTTCTAACCGCCGCAACTCTGTACTTTTGCCACAGCCACGATGCCCCGTGAATAGAATAGTACTAAACTCCCCCGCCTGTTGAAGTAACAGCATAGTACTGACATTGGTCATCGCCTCACTTCGCCGAACAGGACTTAAATCGGCATAATACACATCAAGCTCTTCATTTTGCAGAGGTTTCGGATCACACACTCGATAGGCAGTGGCTAGATCCTTAGCGTGGGGAAGTGACATAGCAGCGCGGGAACTTTCAGGATCCTGTCAGATTAACACACAACAACCGAGCGATATCCTCTCCAGAGCCGTATTGAGAGTTCCGGATCAGCTATTTGAGGGCCAAAGGTTGGGATTAAGATTAGGTGTTGGTGGCTTGTTGTTTGAGGGTGACGGATCCGTATTAATAGCTTTGTATAGTTTCTTCGTAAGTTGTAATTTTAGAACAGGGACCTGCCTAAAACAGGATCAGATCCGGTCATGGATCTCTGGATCCTTGGGTAATGTTGCTTGACTGTGGTGACGTCAGGAGGATCCGTAGTTGACGTTGCCTCAAACACCCGTAACCGATGTTGGGACCGAAGTTGCGTTTATAAGATGCCACTGGTTTTTGCAGCTGTTGTGTCTCCTTCAGCCTCTCTCAGAGTTTTTCCTCACTGGATCTGTAGAGTTATTAACCCTGCATTACCGTTATACCTAGTA
>CAZONZ010000526.1:0-2837 GCA_964581005.1 uncultured bacterium | reverse complement strand
GTAACCAAAGTAGGGTCGAAGATTACTAGAGATCCTTGGCAAGCGGGATCGAAAGTTGACTCTGAAATTGCTCGCAAGCTTGACGCGCCTGATCGATCACCCTTTGCAGGACCCATCTCAAGCTGGCTGAATCGATCAGCGCCCACCCCTGTACCGTCAAACAGAGACTTGCAAACCCAATTAAAATATACGTTGGTGCCATGATCACTCCGATCACCCACCAGCTGAGCACATGCAATAGCAGCAACCCTGCCCAAACACTGGCCATTCCTGCCACACTCAGGATCACTCGCCTCGATTGTCCTAGCCCCGTCACCATCAGCAATGCGGAGGATGTCAGGATGTTGAGGGGTACCAACACCGCACAGATCGAGAGACAGTGGATCCGAGAAAACTCAGCTAGAACAGGGACATGAAGGACATCGATCATGATCAGACTCAAACCTAGATGGAACAGTCCCCCTAGCTTGCCTTAAAATCAAAATTCCAACCTAAATCGAAAGAAACTGCACAGATTATCCAGCCCAAATCACCTCGATCCGTTCATCCTAGTCACCAATCCCCTACCCCAATCGAATCGATCCAAAATCTACTCAGAATCAGCTCAGAGTCTGCTGGTGATCGAGAAATTCTGTATGATCCTCATGGAACGCAAACGAGATCTATGCCCAAGCATCGCACCTTCTCAGGCATCCAACCCTCCGGCGATCTGCACCTTGGCAACTACCTGGGCGCAATCCAGAACTGGGTGACTCACCAAGAGGAGTACGAAAACTTCTTCTGCATCGTTGATCAGCACGCCATCACCGTCCCCCAGGATCCGCAACTCCTGGCCCGCCGCACCCGTGAAGCCTTCGCTCTCTATCTGGCCTGTGGCCTCAGCCTGGATCATTGTGTGATCTTTGTGCAATCCCACGTCCCCGCCCATACGGAACTTGCCTGGTTGTTCAACACCCTCACCCCCATGAACTGGTGTGAACGCATGATCCAGTACAAAGAAAAGAAAGAGAAAGTGGGTGAAGAAGCCAGCGTGGGCCTATTCAGCTATCCCGTTCTCCAAGCCGCTGACATCTTGCTTTACCAGCCCCGCTACGTTCCCGTTGGCGAAGATCAGCGTCAGCACATTGAACTTTGCCGCGATATTGCCCGCCGCTTCAACGATCACTATGGCGAGCTCTTCACGATCCCCGAAGCCCAGATCCGCACTGATGGAGCTCGGATTATGAGTCTCACCGACGGCACCCGCAAAATGTCCAAGTCTGATCCTTCTCCCTTCAGCCGGATCAACTTGCTCGATCCTCCTGACGAGATCACCAAAAAGATCAAGAAATGCAAAACCGATCCGATTCGGGGTCTAACCTTTGATCAACCTGATCGCCCCGAAGCCAACAACCTCCTCACCCTTTACTCCCTTCTGAGTGGCAAATCCAAAGCAACTGTGGCTGAAGAATGCGCGGATCTGGGTTGGGGCCAATTCAAACCTCTACTCACCGACGCAACTCTGACGGCACTAGAACCGATCCAGACGAAATATACCGAGATCTACCAAGATCCTGACTACCTTACCCAACTGATCCGCGACAATGCAGCTAAAGCTCGTGAAGTAGCCGATCAAACGCTCCAACAAGCACGAACAGCGATCGGTCTACTGGCTCCTTAAACCACAACACGCATAAATCTTTTGAATTTCTGTCTCGATCATGATCCCTACTACTGCGGTTGATCTCTTAGACTACTAGGTTTTATTTTGCTGGAGTTTGCCCTATGTCTCATCTTGATCCTGCTGCTGACACTGCTCTCCCCACCCTTGGCAAGATCAATCCCTCCTTTTTTGAACGAGTGATCCGACCTCGTCTGGGAACCCAACGCCAGAGTATCTTGGTAGGTCCGCAAAATGGGGTGGATATCGGGGTTGTGCATTTGGGACAGGGTCGGGTTATGGCGATCACCACCGATCCGTTTTTTGTAGTTCCTCAGTATGGTTGGGAACGATCCGGCTGGTTTGCAGTTCACATCTTAGCCTCGGATATTACTACCAGCGGTTTGGCTCCTGAGTACATGTCGATCGATCTCAATTTGCCCCCCAGCATGACTGAAGCAGATCTGGAAGCCCTCTGGACCAGTGTTGACAAAACCTGCACCGATCTGGGGATCGCCGTTGTGACAGGCCATACAGGTCGATATGAAGGGTGTGGATTTCCGATGATCGGGGGCTGCACCTTAATCAGTACGGGAGATGAACAAGCCTATGTTGCCGGGGGAATGTCTCGTCCTGGGGATGTTGTGATCATGACCAAGGGAGCCGCGATCGAGGCCAGTGGCTTAATGGCTGTGACCTTTCCCGATCAAATTCGAGTAGCTTATGGAGATACGTTTGCCGATCGAGCTGAGGAGATCTTTTGGCAAATGTCCACGGTGACGGATGCACTGACCGCAGCTTCAGTAGGAGTGCGGGATCAGGGAGTTACAGCGATGCATGATGCAACCGAATACGGTGTTTACGGAGGATTATATGAATTAGCTCATGCGGCAGGTGTCGGAATGCGGATCGACGTGGAGCGGATCCCGGTTCAGCCAGATGTGGCGGCAATTTGCACCTTATTTGACATGGATCCCTATACCTCGATCAGTGAAGGAACGCTCTTGTTGACCTGTGTTCCCCAAGCTGCAGATTCGATCTTGAAGGCGTTGGGGGAGAAAGGGATCCTTGCTGAAGCCATTGGAGAATGTTTTCCTGGTGACGATGTGATCCTGGTTGAAAAGGGAAGTGAGCGAAGGCTTGATCCACCTCGTTTTGATCCCTTTTGGGAAGCGTTTTCGAGAGCCCAGCAACAAGC
>CAZONZ010000525.1:0-2843 GCA_964581005.1 uncultured bacterium | reverse complement strand
ATCGGAGGCAAGCCCATGAGGAGGTTAGCCTGTCGGGATCTACAGCGGGATCTACCTCAGGCAAGTGCTTCCCATAAACCCAGCCCAATTCTCGCACCCGTTTGCCGTCTTGAGCGATCCATGTCTTGTGAAGGATTTATTTAGAACTTGATCCGGTCTTCAACATTTCCGGTGGCTTGAATGGCAGCGTCGGATCGATTGGCTCATGCTGATCAGTCGCTTCTGTTGTTACGGTTGGGGCGGTCAGTTTCTGGCTCTTGGGGTCAACCACTTTAACAGGAATAAAGAACGTAAAAATACTGCCTTTTCCTGCTTCACTTTCAACCTTGATATCGCCCCCCATCATTTGGCAAAATCGTTTTGTGATCGATAATCCTAACCCTGTCCCACCATACTTGCGAGTCGTCGATTCATCAGCCTGACTGAAGGCCCGGAAGAGCTTACCCATCTGCTCAGGAGTCATCCCAATGCCAGTATCCTTGACCCGAAATACGATCCACTCCTTATCCTGAAAATAACGGCGGGCCACTGTCAAATCAACCTGACCTTCCTGAGTAAATTTACAAGCATTGCTGAGCAGATTAAATAAGTTTTGCCGGATCTTAATGAGATCAGCTTGCATAGATCCTAAGTTGGAATCGAGATGGATCTCAAGGGTATTGGAGTTTTTCTGCAGTAAGGGTTGAACAGTGGCGATCACCTCATCGACCATCGTTTTGACATCAAAGGATTCTAGATAAAGATCCATTTTGCCTGCTTCGATCTTGGACAAGTCGAGAATATCATTGATCAAGCCTAAAAGATGCTTGGCAGCGGCATGGATCCGTTTGAGATCGGGAATAAAATCTTGCTGAACGTCTTCTGCTTCTTCCATGAGCATTTCGCTATAGCCAATGATCGCATTCATAGGAGTCCGGAGTTCGTGACTCATATTGGCTAGAAATGTGCTCTTAGCTTGATTGGCTTGATCAGCAGCTTCTTTAGCATCTTGCAATTCGCCGGTTAAATTTTGCAATTGCTGGTTCTTATGGCCTAAATCTTGACTAGCTGCCTCAGCGATCTCTTTAGCTTGGCGTAGCGCCTCTTCTACTTGCTTGCGATCGGAGATATCCATCGATAATCCTAGCAGTTTGATAGGAGTTCCCTGATCATCTTTGTGAACAAAAGCACGACTGTAGATCCATCGCATGATACCTTTACCATCTCGGAGGCGAAATTCGTAGCGATATTGGTTTCCAGTTGCGATCGCCTGCTTCACGGTTGCTTCCATCGCGGGCCGATCCTCTGGATGGACTCGTTCCAGAAACTGATCGTGACTGAGGTGGCTCTCTGGTAACCCTAATAACTCGGACATTTCCGGTGACCAATACTCCTCATTGGTTGCTAGATCTAACTCCCAGACACCCATCTGAGCAGACTGTAGGGCTAAACGCAGTTGAGTTTCACTTTGAGCCAATTTTGTTGATCGTTCCTTAACCTTTTGTTCCAGTGAAGCATTGAGCTCTTCCAATGCTCTATTCTTTTCAATCAATTCTTGATCCATAGAATAACGCTTGAGAGCCTCTTTTACCGTCAAGGTTAGATCGGTTTCATTCCAGGGTTTGGACATGTATCGATATAAGTTTGCATGATTCACGGCTCGACCCACATCATCAGCATTAGCTTGTCCAGTGAGTAAGATCTTGACCGTTTTTGGATAATGCATTTGGATCCAGATTAAGAATTCATCGCCCTTCATCCCTGGCATAATATGATCTGAGATGACGAGAGGAACCTGGATACCTGCCGTCGCCAATTCTTCGATAATCTCGATCCCTTCTTCGGCACTTTCAGCAACCTCAAGCCGATAAGCATCCCGTAAATGTCTCTGCAGTTGCTTCCGCAGTCCCTTCAGGATCAATCGCTCATCATCTACACAGAGAATTACACTTTTAGTCACGATTCGACTCCAGAGCTTGCTGCAAGGTTTGAATGAGCACGTCTTCCTCCCAGGGCTTGGTGAGACAGCAGTATAAATTGGCTTCAGTGATGGCTCGTTCTACTGCCTCTGGACTGGCTTGACCCGTTAACATAATCTTGACAATATGAGGGTGGTGTTGATGGACTTGGATCAGAAAGTCATCTCCTTTGATATTCGGCATTAACCAGTCTGACACAATTAAGACAATATCGGCTCCCCTTTCCTCCAGCTCATCGATCACATCCAGAGCCTCATCCGCGCTCTGAGCGACTTCGTACAAATACTGAGATCCAAAATGACGCACCAGTTGCCCTTTCAGGCTCTTGAGGATCATCGGTTCATCATCCACACATAAGATCGCTTTGCGAGACATCTGACTTACTGCTCCACCCAGGTATCAAGATTAGTTGGGAGACATATTCTGAAGTTAGTATATCCCGGCTGACTATCAACGGTGATCCGGCCTTGGTGCTTTTCCGCAATCCGCCGCACATTATCTAAGCCCAAGCCACTCCCTTCACCCATCGGTTTGGTGGTAAAGAACGGCTCAAATATGCGAGCTTGAATTTCAGGCGGGATCCCAGTCCCCGTATCAATAATTTGCACACGTAAAAAGTTCGGGAGCTTGGTAGCCCCATCGCTTGAGCGCGGGGTAGAAAAGCGACTCGTGCCGCTTTAGCCGCCTCGTGCTTGTCGTGGTGGAGGTCATTGATATAGGCCATGCTTTTAGCCGCACCGACGTTCCCTCACAGGCATGATTCTAATACAATCGTTTGCATGCCTAAACTCTTTGCAGCTCAAGTTAATCGACTCCCAGACGACCCCGATCTTGGGGCCGCGCTGGAATATCTGTGCAGAGAGTCCAACAAGCTCTATAACTGCA
>CAZONZ010000524.1:0-2861 GCA_964581005.1 uncultured bacterium | reverse complement strand
GTGATTCTTGGAAGCCCACACTGTAATCTTTGATTCAGTGTGGGAGGATGTCACACAGAATATTGGGCAGCAATACATCGAGTCTCAACAACAAAGGCTGGAAATTTAGAAGATTTCATCGAAGTGCTTCAACAAAAACTTGACAATAAACTGGATAACCCTCCAGAGAATCAGACAATATTAGATATTCCTTTACAATAGGAGGAGTGTAATGACTCAAATTGAGCTGTTTGATCTTGACCACTTTAACTCCTCTACTACAATTGTCAATGTTGCCAATGTTCCACAACGTAGTCCATTCCGTTACCCTGGTGGAAAAACTTGGCTGGTTCCGACAATCCGCAAGTGGCTTTCTAGTGTAGGCGGCATCCAGAAGGAACTCATTGAACCGTTTGCTGGGGGAGGAATTATTGGTCTTACTGCTGCATTTGAAGATCTAGTCGGTAAAGTAACTTTAGTGGAAAAAGATGAAGGTGTTGCAGCTGTATGGCAAACGATCTTAGGTGGTGGTGCTGAGTGGCTAGCTGAGGAAATTACAAACTTTATCCTAACCCCCGAAACAGCGAAAGATGCCATTGAGTCTGCTAATCAATCTCTAAACTCTCTTGCCTTTGCAACTATTGTCAAGAATCGGGTCAATCGAGGAGGCATTCTTGCTGAAGGTGCTAGCTTCATTAAGAAAGGAGAAAATGGTAAAGGAATAACTTCACGGTGGTATCCGGACACCTTAAAAAAGCGTATATTGGCAATTGATACCATTAAGGGAAAGATCGAGTTTATCTCAGGTGACGCCTTTGAGGTGTGTGAGAAAAATCGTGATCGAAAGGATGCTATATACTTCATCGATCCTCCCTACTTCAAAACTGGACAGAGACTCTACAGATATTCAGCAGTTAACCATGAAGCTCTTTTTGATCTTGCTAGCAGGTTCAAGGGAGAGTTTTTGTTAAGCTATGACAATGTAGAAGAGATTAGAGAGTTGGCAAGCCTCTATCAATTTTCGTTGAGACCTATTTCGATGAAAAACACCCATCACCTCAAGAAAGCAGAGCTGCTGATTAGCCAAAACCTTACTTGGCTAGAAACCTGATTTGCTCATGAGTCTATGGGATTCTTCTACTGTCTAATGGATCTAGAGCAGCACATCTCTGAACAGTAACCTCAGATCTATATAAACTAAGGTTGAGCATTGCCAAGCGAGATCGAGCAGGATCCCACAAGCTAGGTTAACTCGTCTAACTCTCGACATTATCGACATGATCCATGAAATCGGTTATGCTTGAGGCTTGATTCTAGAAGGAGCCTGGTTATGGATCTTGTAGATCCGGCGGCATTTGGAAATCCCCCTCTCTACGCTCTGATTGCGGTCTCTACGTTTTTTGCGATTATTTTTGGGGTCATTTTCAAGGATATGTTGGAGTATCAAGTTGCGAAATGGCAGATCAATCGCAATACCCAAGCTCAGATCAACCATCAACATCCTGGCGTTGTGATCACATTCCTGCTCACATGCTTATTTCTCCTGATCTTTTTAACTGCTTGTCTTTGTGTCTTTGGGTTTGGAGCTCGGCTTGCTGCCATCGTTGCGAGTTTGATGGTGCTGGGTCCAGCTCTATTGATCTGGTGGCAATTGGGTGTGCAGCTGCAACTTCTGGTCAAAGGCGGATCTGCGGCATTGGATCTCGATTTCTTCGGGTCGGATGCTGAATCTACCTCAGCTCAAACGCAAGATCTTGATTCGTAAATCCAGTGACGATCCTGTGGGGGTTCAAACCTAAAATGATCATGCTTGATCGGCTCCATCTAGAAGTCACCAATGTCTGCAACTTTAAGTGTGAGTTTTGTCCTGACGCCATTATGGGCCGAGCGCGGGGACATATGGATCTGACCTTGCTAGAGCGAGTTCTGGACGAAGTGGCCGCAACTCAGATCGCCAAGATCGTCACGTTCCACCTAATGGGAGAACCGATGATCTACCCGCCGATCTTCACCGCAATTGAGATGGCTGTCTCTCGCAAGATCCCTTTACATCTCACAACCAATGGCAGCACCTTTGCCCTTAAACCTGATCATATTGAACAACTAGTATCGAGTGGCATTCCCAAGGTCACGATTTCTCTTCAGACTCCCGATCCCGACACGTTTTCTATCCGAGGTGCGCCGCCTCGACTCACACCTGATCGTTATTTTGAAGGGATCACCCACTACATTCAAGCTCATCTTCGATCGAATGCCACCACCCGTGTTCACATCAAATTCCTGGACACGACACCTCATCCATTTCTGGTTCCCCACAAGACTCTCTCTGTGATCGATACGGCGGCAACCATGCGCACTGAACTCCTGCGTTGGGCTGAGCAGATTTTTGCCGGTTTACCTCAAGCCCCCAGTCAAGCCTGGATCCACCAACAGATCCAGCAGTATCGCCCCGGACATTGGCAGGTGATTGATCTTGATCCCCGGCTAGGATTAGAAACCTTCCCATTGGATAGTTGGGGGAATGTTGAAACTGATCAGGTGATCCCAGCCCGCATCGGCTATTGCAACGGTGCATCAAAACAGGCTGGAGTTCTTTACGATGGCACGGTTGTTCCCTGCTGTAAGGATTATGAAGGTTTGATCCCACTGGGTCATCTGCAGGATCAGTCATTACCAGCGATTTTGTCAGATCAACCGGCCTGTCGATTGCGGCAAGGATTTGATCGATTTCAGGTTAATCATCCGGTCTGCCAACGGTGCATTGGTGCAGACACTCCTTCAAAAGCTCTCTTCCGGCAAGTTGGATCGATTGCCTACTTCAAAGTGTATCGCCCGATCATGCAACGCCTTGTCCCTGGCTGGGGAGAAGTGTAGACTTTTAC
>CAZONZ010000523.1:0-2867 GCA_964581005.1 uncultured bacterium | reverse complement strand
ATAAACCGGAAGCTCTGCTATAGTATTGAAACACTAGGCGCACATGCTCTAACAGATTTACGCTTCTACTCTTTCACCTTCTCTGATCACTCAAAGGGATCCCTAATGGCGACGAATCCACCTTTAGGACCAACCCAAACCCAAGAGAAGGTTAAGAGGAACGAGCCTGTTTAGCTTGCCCTATTTCATCCATTGATGTGTAAACAATTCCTGCTATTTTATGCTGCTCTACAGAGATCTGGGTATTCCAATTCTCGCTGCACCTGGTAGCCTCACTTCTATCGCTATCCTTTTTCGCAACGTTGCACTGATCCCTCCTTTTGGTTAGCTGCTTTGATCGTTTGCCTCTGAATTTTCGCGTTCTCTGGCTATTGCGACCTCCTCACAGCTTCGGATCAAGCCTCAAGAGTAATTCTCAAGATCAGTCCTCAAGATCAGTTCTCAAGATCAATCCTTGCCATCAAGTCTCTCTCCAGATCACTCGATTTTGCTCCTGCCTGGGTTGTCCTGACCTTCCCATTCTTATTATTAGATGTAGTAAAGGATCAGTCTCCCCTTGCACTGGCCTGATTGCTGATGTTGATCGGATCAAACCCCTGGATCGTCTGCATGATTCAGAGCCTTTGATGGGATTGAGGCAACCTGGACGTATGGATTTGAATCTTTCTGATCTGAGCCCGCTCTGAGAGGGATCGAAGTCCCTGTAATCACTGCCCATCTGTTGGAGCTATACAGGCTGTGAGGTTGCCGTGCTAGTTGCACTTTGATCCGTTCAACTCTTTCAATCATTCCCGTGTTTACTTCACCCAAACCTTCTCAACCATCTTTGGATTCCCTACATCCTCTAACGACCTCAGTTACTTCAGCTTCAGCCCCAGTCGGCTCCAGCCAAGATCCCACCCCTTCGAGCCTGAGTTCCAGATCCTTCCAGCCATCGGATCGAAAAACCTCAGCCCCTTCAGCCTTTGCGCATCCGTTAGAGCCTTTGACAGCGGACGAGATCAGAGCTGCCGTCTCGATCCTCTGCGCCAACCAACCGATCGAATCCCACTGGCGGTTTGGCACCATCACCTTGCACGAGCCCCCGAAGGCCACCGTGTTGAACTTCCGATCCGGAGATCCCATCGATCGAGAAGCCTTCATGATCCTGCTCGATCCCAGCACCGGCTCAACCTACGAAACCATTGTCTCGATCACCTCTCAATCAGTTCGCTCCTGGACCCTGATCGCTGGCGTTCAACCGGCTTTGATGAATGACGAAATGCAGATGTGTGAGTCGATCATTCGATCCCATCCCGACTTCCAAGCTGCCCTTAAGCGGCGAGGGGTGACAGATGTTGATCAGGTCATGATTGAGTACTGGTCTGCAGGTCACTACGGCATCGAGGCTGAGACCAGCAAGCGGCTATTGCGAGGACTCTGTTTTCTCCGATCCGCGCCAGACGAGAATGGGTTTGCCCGACCGATCGAAGGGGTGATCCCCGTAGTTGATTTGAACCGGATGGCTGTCGTTGAGGTTGAAGATCATGGGATCGTACCGTTCCCTCCCCAAGCCAGCAATTACGCTCGCCCCTTTGTGAATGAGTTTCGATCAGACTTGAAACCTCTGGAGATCACCCAGCCTCAAGGTCCCAGTTTTGAGGTCGATCACCATCAAGTGTGCTGGCAAAAATGGCAGTTCCGGATCGGGTTTACTCCTCGTGAAGGCTTGATCTTGCACACCATTGGCTATGAAGATCAGGGCCGCATCCGACCAATTATCTATCGCGCCTCTCTAGCTGAAATGGTGGTACCCTACGGTGATCCCCGTCCACCTCATGTTCGGAAAAATGCCTTTGATGTGGGGGAATATGCGATCGGAACTCAAACCAATTCCCTGCGGTTGGGCTGTGATTGTTTGGGCGAGATCTACTATTTTGATGCGATCATTGCCGATAGCCTTGGCCAGCCTCTGGTGATCCCGAATGCGATCTGTATGCACGAAGAAGATTTTGGAGTGCTTTGGAAACATACCGACTGGCGAACCGAAAAAGCGGAAGTGCGTCGATCCCGGCGGCTTGTGGTGTCCTTCTTCACGACAGTGGGCAACTACGATTATGGGTTCTTCTGGTATTTTTATCAGGATGGCACGATCCAGTTTGACGTTAAGTTGACTGGGATCCTGCATACGATCGCGGTCCATCCTGGGGAAGATCCAGTTTATGGCACTTTGGTCGCTCCTCAGTTGGTTGCTCCGATCCATCAGCACTTCTTCAATATGCGGCTGGATATGCAGGTAGATGGTGAAACCAATTCTGTCTACGAGGTCCACACGGAGGCAGTACCCCTAGGCCCAGAGAATCCCTATGGCAATGCGTTCAAAGCCAAATCAACCTTATTGAAGCGAGAGCAGGAAGCTCAGCAGGTGATCGATCCCCTGTCAGGACGCTACTGGAAAGTGGTGAATCCGACTCAGTTGAATGCGATCGATCAGCCAGTGGGTTACAAATTAATCCCGGATCATAACGTCATGGCCTTTGCGCATCCAGAGGCTAGTGTGCGGCAACGGGCTGGATTTATTGCGAAACATCTTTGGGTAACACCCTACGATCCGGATCAGATGTATCCAGCAGGCAAGTATCCAAATCAACATCCCGGTGGTGATGGGCTACCAGCTTGGTCTCAGGCGAACCGATCGATCGAATCCACGGATCTGGTGCTCTGGTATACCTTTGGTGCGCATCATCTGCCTCGCCCGGAGGATTGGCCTGTGATGCCTGTTGCCTATGCAGGCTTTAGTCTGAAACCGATCGGCTTTTTTGATCGAAATCCCGCCTTGGATGTGCCCCCTCCCCCTCCGAAGCACTCAACCTGCTGCTCTAAGCCAG
>CAZONZ010000522.1:0-2874 GCA_964581005.1 uncultured bacterium | reverse complement strand
AGATCTTCAGTTGCTCCAGATCCTAGATCTTCAGTTGCTCCAGATCCTGATTCAAGATCCACAGATCCTAAGTTGCGTGAGCTCATCAGAGTTGCCCCTCCGAGACTCTTGGATCCCTGGTCTGGTGAAGGATGTTGATTGGGATCATGAACCTCAGAGTTGTAGATCAGTCCCAGCCCCAAAGCCAAGATCAGGCTAATTCCACGTAAACTGGAGATCACATACGGACGCATCTTTCTCACGCTCCTTAGGTTTCACGATCCTCCTGGTGTCGAATCAGTTTATTCCGCAAGACGCATCTTTCTCAGGGTTGGTTCAAACTCCGATCGAAAGCGAGTATTGCGATCATAGACGGCTCCCTGAGATGTTTTAGCACGCCAGAGGTGCACCCCACTCAAGTTTGCATTCCGTAGATCCGCATGATCCAACTGAGCTAAGTGAACATTCGCCCCCCGCAAATCGGCATCTCGGAGATCTATCCCCCGTAAGTCTGCTGCTAACAGCCGTGTATTCCGCAGATCGGCCCCCCGTAGATCAGCATTTCGCAGATCGACTTCAATTAAGATCGCTCCTGCCAAAATCGATCCAGCCAACTTAGCCCCAACCAAATTGGCCCCCGAAAGATTCACCCGCCGCAGATCTGCATCCTCCAACTCGATCCGCTGCAACTCCCAAGCGGTTCCTCGTTCATTCACCAATCTCCAAACCCATTGCCACTTCAGATCCAACTGCGTCTTCTCATCAATGATCGATCGGCGTAGATCCGCATGACGTAGATCCGCCCCTTGCAATTGAGCTCCTCGCAGATCCGATCCTCGCAACGATGCCCCATTCAAATTCGCCTGTCGTAGATCCGCCTCCTGCAATGTGGCATTGATCAAGTTGGCGTCGATCAAATTGGCCCCAACCAAGTCAGCCTGGGTCAGATCCGCGTCAATCAGATCCGTCCCCATTAGATTGGCCTCTCGCAAATACGCCTGCTGCAGATCGGCTCCCCGCAGATCCCCATCCGGACATTGACCCGTTCGCCGCAACTGGCGTAGATCTCTGGGGCCTTTACAATAAGCGTCCTGCCAACTAACTGACAGAACTGGAATGGTCTGGTTTTGCAGAGCTTGCAACGCAGCCTGAGCAGTGCTAAATCGCTGATCGAGATAGGGATGAGTGATCCCATCAAGCCATGCAACTAATGGCTGACTCAGATCCGTTCGCGTCCCCACGAGATCACTAAAGCGTTTTTGCGGCAGTTCCGCAGGCGAGATCCCCGTCAATAAATGGATCAATGTCATCCCCAGCGCATACAGATCCGAGGCAGGGACCGATCGACCTCCAAACTGCTCTAACGGGGTGTAGCCATAGGTTCCCACAACCGTAAAAGTTTTGCCCTCGACCGGGGTGTGAGTTTGCACAGCACCAAAATCGACCAGATAGATTTGATCTTGAGCTGACCAAATGATATTACTTGGTTTAATATCTCGATGCAGAACCACAGGAAAAGGTTCATGTAAATAGATCAAGATCGTGAGGATCTCTGTCGCTACCTTCCGAGCTTCTGCCTCTGTAAACCGCTGTTTTTTCTGTAATAGCTCCCGCAATGATTGCCCTGGAATATATTGTTGAACTAGCCCTGACCAATATCCATCAATCTCAAGAGTAAAGTAGTCAAGATATGTCGGAATCTGGGGATGATCGAGGTGACGAAGGGTTTCCGCTTCTCGCTCAAATAGTTTCAGATCGTCCCATTGCAACGCTAAGTTAAACCCGATCAATTTAATCACAACCTGCGTAGCCGTCTGCAGATCCCTGGCGAGCCAAGTCTGACGAATACGATGATGACTCAAGCACGATTCTAACTGGTAGCGATCCCGCAAAATCGTTTTGGGTTCAAGCATCAGGATGACTCATTTAAGTGGAATAAGGTTGAACAAGAACTGATCAGCTTACATTCTGGTGGGAACGTAAGAGACTCTGAAGGATTGAGAGGGGCTCTTGAGAGATTTCACCGCAGGGAGAGGACGAGCCATGCATGTTCAGGATCCTGACCACCTTGGCATCGTTGCTGAAATTATAGATCAACTTCACCAACTGGAGCGTGTCAATCTATAAACCTTCTGCAGGATTGGGCTCCTCTGCGGAATTTCCCTACCCCCCCCCTCATCCGAGAGAAACGAAGCTGCCGACCCATACGATCTCGATTTTCCAGTGTGATTTTCCAGTGTCTACAGAAGAATAAATGACAAATCATCCGATCAAGATCGATTCTTCTGGATAGGTGACTAACTGCCGACTCTGTTGCTGACCCAAGGCTAACACAATCGTCAAGGCTCCTAACCGCCCCCAGAACATGACAGCAATGATCACCAATCGTCCCCAAAGATTCAAATCATCCGTAAATGAAAGCGATAAACCACAGGTGGCAAAGGCTGAGATCACTTCAAATAAAACAGGATCTAATTCGGCTGGATGCGAGATCAGGATCAGCCAACTTGCTAACATCACGACAAATAAGGAAACGGTTAAGACAGCAGACGCTTTACGAACCATGTCTGACGAAAGACTCCGCCCCCCGATCTGGACCTGAGGTAACCCTCGCACATAGCCCCACAACGTCAACAAAAGGGTTGCAAATGTACCTGTCGTGATCCCTCCCCCCATCGATGCAGGAGCTGTTCCAATAAACATTAAGATCATTAACAATAACTGACTGGGTGGAGCAAGAGATTCCATCGGTACTGCTGCAAACCCTGCCGTCCGAGCTGAGATCGACATAAAGAAGGAAAGCAGAAGCCGCCGATCCCAAGATTGCTCACCAAGAAACATACTGGGATCCGACTCAGCCCAAAACATCCCGATCCCTCCCCCAATGATCAACAT
>CAZONZ010000521.1:0-2879 GCA_964581005.1 uncultured bacterium | reverse complement strand
GCTCAGATTTTGGGAGAATGGGATCGGACAAACTTTCTCCCCAATGGGCCGGAAGCTTGTTAAGATTTTCGTCAGACTGTTTCCCTGCAGTGAGGCAGGCGGATCAGTCGGGAAGCTTGAGGCCAATCCATGAGTCAGACTTTTCCAGGGCGATCCCAGCATGAGATCCGGGTGATCGGAGCCCGTCAGCATAACCTTAAAAATGTGAACCTGACGATCCCACGGAATCAGTTGGTCGTGTTCACTGGGGTTTCCGGATCAGGCAAATCCTCGCTCGCCTTTGACACGATCTTTGCTGAAGGTCAACGCCGCTATGTCGAGTCGCTCAGTGCCTACGCTCGCCAATTCATCGGTCAGTTGGACAAACCCGATGTCGATCAAATCGAAGGACTCAGCCCCGCGATCTCAATTGACCAAAAATCCACCAGCCATAATCCCCGATCCACCGTTGGCACCGTCACCGAAATTTACGATTACCTTCGCTTACTCTACGGTCGCGCCGGAACCCCTCACTGCCCTCACTGTGATCGCGCCATTTCACCGCAAACAGTCGATCAGATCGTTGATCAAGTGATGCAGCTACCGGATCGGACCCGTTTTCAATTGCTATCTCCAGTAGTGCGGAACCAAAAAGGAACTCATGCCAAATTGCTGCAGAGTTTAGCCCATCAAGGGTTTGTTCGAGTTCGAGTTAATGGGAACGTTCAAGATCTAAGTGATTCGATCCAACTCACCAAAACTCAGTCTCACGATATTGAAGTTGTTGTCGATCGGTTGATCAAAAGCCCTGAGATTAGTGAACGGCTGACGGATTCATTGTCTACCTGCTTGCGTCAATCAGAAGGCGTTGCGATCGTGGAATTGCTCCCCCGTGAAGGCGACGACGAAACTCTACGCAAAGTAGCAGAATCCGCTGGACGCTACATCAATGGGAAACCCACGGAACTGATCTTTTCCGAACGTTTTGCCTGTCCTGTGCATGGATCGGTGATGGATGAACTCTCACCACGCTTCTTTTCGTTTAACTCTCCCGTAGGGGCGTGTCCTAACTGTCATGGGTTGGGATTCGAGCAGAAATTTGATCCTGATCGAGTGGTTCCTGATCCAAGTTTGCCGCTTTATGCCGCGATTGCACCCTGGGCAGAAAAAGACAATCCCTATTATCTCGCTCTCTTAGTGGGAGCTGCCCAAGCCTTTAAGTTTGAGATCAGTAATCGATGGCAAGATCTAACCCCGGAACAGCAGCAGATCCTTTTATATGGATCGGATCAAGAAATCTATGTTGAATCTGAGTCTCGCTATCAGCAGGGAAACAAAGGGTATTATCGCCGCTTTGAAGGTGTGATCCCACAGTTGGAGCGGCATTATCGGGAGACCAACTCAGACACCTACCGCCAAAAGTTAGAAGCGTTTTTAACGAGCTACCCTTGTTCCAGCTGTAACGGATCCCGACTGCGATCTGAAGCCCTATCGGTTCGTATGGGAGACTACCGGATCTCAGATCTAACCGAAGTCCCCATTCATGAATGTTTGCATCGACTTCAGCATTTCACCTTAGATTCCCGTCAAGCTCAGATCGCTGACCAGGTGTTACGAGAGATCAAAGCCCGTCTCCAGTTTTTGGTCGATGTGGGATTAGATTACTTGACGCTGTCTCGTCCAGCCATGACCCTTTCGGGTGGAGAAGCTCAGCGGATCCGCTTGGCCACTCAAATTGGATCGGGGCTCACGGGTGTTCTCTATGTTTTAGATGAGCCTTCGATCGGGTTGCATCAACGGGATAACGAGCGACTCTTACAAACTTTATTTCGGCTTCGGGATCTCGATAACACCTTGATCGTGGTTGAACATGATGAAGACACTATCCGATCGGCAGATCACGTCGTCGATATTGGTCCAGGAGCAGGGGTGCATGGGGGTCAGATCGTGGTCCAGGGATCGGTTGCCGAGCTTGAGGCATGTTCGGAGTCGTTAACAGGTCAATATCTCTCCGGGCAGATGCAGATCCCCACGCCTACCAGCCGCCGCCCTGGAAAAGCCCAAGCCTTGAAATTGAAAAATGCCCATCGCAATAACCTGAAACACATTGATGTTGAAATTCCGCTGGGTAGGCTGGTGTGCATTACAGGTGTTTCTGGATCCGGCAAATCAACCTTGATCAATGGGTTACTCCACCCAGCCATCCAGCATCAAATGGGTCAGAAGGTGCCGATGCCTGCCGATCTCGATGCTCTGGAGGGCACTCAATTTCTTGACAAAGTGATCGTCATTGATCAGTCTCCCATTGGCCGGACCCCTCGCTCCAATCCTGCAACCTATACAGGCGTTTTCGATCCGATCCGACAGGCTTTTGCCCAAACGATCGATGCTAAAGCGCGTGGCTATCAGTCGGGGCATTTTTCCTTCAATGTGAAAGGGGGACGCTGTGAGGCGTGCAAGGGGCAAGGGGTGAATGTGATCGAGATGAATTTTCTCCCCGACGTGTATGTCACCTGTGAAGTTTGTGGAGGGGCTCGCTATAGCCGGGAAACCTTGCAAGTTAAATACAAAGGAAAAACGATCTCGGATGTTTTGAATATGACCGTAGGGGAAGCGGTCGAGTTTTATGCCAATTTGCCTCCTGCCGCTCGGATCCTGAAAACCCTTGCCGATGTGGGTTTGGATTACATTCGTCTGGGACAGCCTGCTCCAACCCTGTCTGGTGGAGAAGCTCAACGGGTCAAGCTAGCCTCAGAGTTGGCCAAACGATCCACTGGCAAGACACTCTATCTCCTGGATGAGCCTTCAACAGGCTTATCGTTCTACGATGTCCATAAACTTTTGAATGTTTTGCAGCGGTTAGTTGAGACAGGAAATACAGTCTTGGTGATCGAACATAA
>CAZONZ010000520.1:0-2884 GCA_964581005.1 uncultured bacterium | reverse complement strand
TTCGCCAGAAATTGGCTTTTGAGGCGGTTTGCAGACTCAGCCTGTTCGCGTGCCTGCTCTAGCTCTTTGTTTTTTTGTCGCAGTGTATGATTCGCCAGCTGCAAACGAGTGGCTAGTTGCCGACTCTGATCTAGCAAAACTGCATGAGCGATCGCGGTACCGAGGTACGTAGAAATACTTCGTAAGACCTGTAAATGTTCGGCTAACCAGCTCACGGTTTCCGCTTCCAGCATGTCTAAACACAAGACACTGTTGGCATAGCCCTGATACGAGGTGGATAAAACCAAACTTTGCGGTGTGATCACAGGTTCCTCTTGTTTGAGGGCCTGCAGGTAATGGGGATGATCGGCCAAGAGCAGCGTTTGGTTGAGCAGGGAGGGGTAGTGAGATTCTTGCCGATATTCAGAGGCGATCGTGACCGAGTCGCTACCTAGATCGTAAAGCCCCATCACACAACGGCTCACACCGAACAATTGACCCACTTGATCGACAGTTTGCTGCAAGAGTTGACGAATATCGAGCGTATGGCGAATCGACTGCATTAAGCGATCGGTCAGGCCCTGTTGGTGAACTTCTCCGGTTGGGACTGGAGGAGCTGCAGGCTGCTGTCGGATCACGCCAAACTCAGCTGACAAAGGCGTTGCACCCAATAGGTGTCCAACTCCAGCCACCGCCACCACCTGACCATCAGGATCCTGGACTGGGCTGAGATGGAGATTGAGATAGAGCTTGTAGCGTTTGGAGATCAGTTGGCACTGGACTTGCTGAGGTTGTTGGGTCTCGATCACCCGTCGATGGGAACTGACATAGCGATCCTGTTCTCGAATGTCCCAAGCTTCCTGCCCCGACACGATCCGATCCGGTTGGATTCCAAATTTTTGGGCATCTTCCCAGTGAAACGACAGCAAGCGACCGCGCCGATCCTGCAGAAAGACAAGGGGATCTGGCTGAAGTGCTGTTAACTGGGATGGGGCAACTTGAACCATTGGGGAAGGTTGATCCGATCAGAAAACGGTTCGGTCGAGGGTGTAGAGCATCTTAGTTCAAGTTTACAGTTGCTTGATTGCTTCCAACAGTACTTTAAGCTCTCTTGATAAGAACACCCTGATCCCACCTGTAGAGTTAAGCTCTCTGGAGGACACTTCCCTGGATGATCCGATATCCTGTCACTAAGTTCACTTCCAGGCGAAATGATTCGATCCTGCTGCTCTTCATTCGCCATCGCATCTTAATATTTTTCTTTCTCCTACCCAGTCATTGACACTTCTACTCACCCCTCCGATCCCTCCACCAGTCCTCAACCGGATCCTCAGCCCGATCGTCAAGCCAGCAAAGCCGCTCTGTTAGCAGCTCTCGATCCCACCGATAACGGTCGGCAGGCTACCGCTAGTCAACGCCAGATGATCGCCAACCAGATTGTAACACTTGAAGCTTTGAACCCCACCCCCACCCCCACCGCCGCCCCTGAGCTGTTAACCGGGATCTGGCGCAATCGCTATACCACCAGTGAGGAACTTTTAGGTTTAGGTCGATTCGTTCCTGGAGTGACAACGGGCGAGATCTACCAGTGCATCCAAGCGGCTCAAGGTCGTGTATTTAATGTGGCCGAGATCCAAGGTTGGGAATGGTTTGCCCCAGTCGTACCTAAGGGGATCATTGCTGTCGCAGCCCAATTCACTGTTGTGTCGGATCACCGGGTCAATGTCAACTTTAATCAACTGCTCTTCGGATCTCAATTCCTGATGAACTACGAGATCGAGAGCTTTCTTTCCCTCTGGCAGCACAAGCCCCATCAGATCCCGGCTATCAAGTTTGACCTACCGGAACGGGATCAAAACGGCTGGCTTGATATTACTTATTTAGATCACGACTTAAGGATCGGACGTGGTAGTCAAGGGAGTCTTTTCGTGCTGGAGCGAGTTACATCTGGGAATTGACGAGCCTAGAGCCTATCTGATCGAAGATCGCGGTAAATGTGGAACCCATAGCGATGAAAGCCAAGCATCTTCAAACCCTGATCTCAGCAGGCGAAACCCAATCCGTAGAATTTAAACGCCAATGTTCGACTCCGATCAAACTTGCTAAAGCCATTACCGCCTTTGCCAATACGAGCGGTGGGTATCTTTTGATCGGTGTGGATGATGATGGTCAGATCGTAGGGATCGATTCCGCCTTTGAGACCATTGATCACCTTGAAACAGCGCGCCAATTTTATGCAGATCCTCCGGTCGAGGTGAGGATCGAGCCCACTCAAATCAACCGTAAAACCATTGTGGTTGCAGAGATTCCCAGCTCTCCTCGTAAACCTCACTACCTTGTAGGATCATCAGGATCACCAGAATTACCCTCAGAATCCGGCCTCGTTTATGTCCGTCAAGGATCTAAGAATCTTCCCATAAGCCCGGATATGATTGGAATCCTCACGCAACGCGATCCACTTCAACCCGATCTCTGGGAATTCGATCATCTTGAACAAGCCTTACTCCGCTACTTACAGGATCATTCTCAGATCACCTTGAAACAGTTTTGCCACTTAGTCAATATTTCGGAGCGGCGGGCGAATCGGATCTTGGTTAAGTGGGTCAGGGCTGGGATCTTGAACCTATTCCAGCACGAACGTGAACCTTACTACGCGATGAATGGGCTTCCTGGTGATCCTATTTTCAATTCCAAACGAACTTCAACTTCGGAACCTAGATAGTATTAAGACTAGATCATGCCTTGCAAGGAGCCAAAATCAAACGTAATACCAATATCTCGAAGCACTGTTTCTAACTCAAAGGAGTAGGATTAACCACCTTGTGTTACAATGGGGAAGCTAATTTTGACACAGGGTAAGCGCACCTCAAACCCTATTGACAGCTAGGTTCTAGCGGGAGGGAAG
>CAZONZ010000519.1:0-2890 GCA_964581005.1 uncultured bacterium | reverse complement strand
AGCTCTCTGCAACAGAATCTGAATTTTTCTTGCGATCTCCGGTCAGATCGGGAGCAACCCAGAGGGGCAAAAACGGGATCCGATACACTCGTGGAAGCTTTGATCTCCATCCAGCACCTTAGGATGACCATGACCGCTGCTATTTACACCTACGCCTTCTTCCCCGTTCCTTCCCCAGAGAGGCTAGGTGAAGTTGAGAAAATTGAGGGCTTAAGCCAGTCGGTCCAAACCGTGATCCCTGACGGTAGCCGGATCGCTGCCGTTGTCGAACCCTTAGCTGATCCTCAATATCTGGAATCCTCAGATGAAATTCTGTTGCGTTCGGCATTGCGCCATGATCAGGTGATCTGTCAGCTCTTTGCTCAATTTCAAGTTTTACCGCTCTGTTTTGGCACCTGTTTCGTGTCCCAAGAACGGTTACAAGAGCATCTGCTAGCCCATCAATCCGCCTACGAACAAGCTCTTGCCGCCCTCACAGGTCGAGCTGAGTACTTACTCAAAGCCTATCGATCCACCCCTTCGGTCTCCACTCCCTCCGAATCGGGCCAACCTGTTTCTGGAACCGCCTATCTGCTGGCCAAAAAGCAAGAGTATCTCCGTCAACACCAAGCCCAAACCCAACGAGAGGCTGAGATCGAAGCATTCAAGCACCACTGGCCCCCATCCTGGCCCCAGCAATGGGTTGAGCCTCAAGGCAACGAATCGATCCGACTCTATTTTCTGCTCTCCTCAACTGAATTTGATCAAGCCCAGATCCTGACCCAAACCTGGCTTACCACTCAACCCCACTGGCAGGTGGAATGGAGCTCAGCCCTCCCGCCCTATCATTTTGTCAACCGATCCGCCTGATCGCAGCTACCCGATTTCCAAAGGAGTCATCAATCTGGATTAGGATCTGAGCTGACCTATGCAAGCAAGCGGAGGGATCGTGAAGAGGATCATTGCTCAACGTCAGTCCACTCGATCGTCCAGAAGACTCCCTCAACAAACGACCGAGGATCATGCCAAACCTCATCTCAGGCCAGACTTGCAAATCACAAGATTTCAAAGGATAGGATTCCAACGCGCAGGATTGCGAATGGTGGGTTTCCCCATGCTGATGCTGGCGATGATCCTGAGTGCCTGTGGTGATCCAAACGTTCCACTGACACGCCCGCCCCAAGATGCCTATCGGGTTTAAACCCCTCGTCACCCCCGCATTTTGAACCCTCCGACCCCAACCCAACCAAATCGATCGTTGACCTCTGTAAAACTAGGTCCTCCTACCGCTGAGTTTTTTCAGATCCCCTGGACTTCCTCTCGATCTCGTCCCGCCTCTTCCCGACGGCCTTCAATCCTACGAGTCACAGCCGAGTTTTTCGAGATTCCACTGCCTTCTCCCCAACCGATTTCCTCCCCAACCCCACGTCAGTCCCCCACTGCACCAGCAGCTCAACCAAGCCCAACGGTTTCCGGATCTCCCTTGGATCCCATATTGGTGCCATCGAGCCCAACGGTTTCCGGATCTCCCTCGGCCCCTGCTCCCACACCAACACCTGGATCAACCGAGACTTTGCCTACACCCTCAGTGTCACCATGATCACACCTGAACACTTTGCTGCTCAACAGACACAGTTTCTCAAAGGAACCAACTGGCGAGTTGGATATCAACCGGATCGAGATCCCTTTCCTGCGATTGTGGGTAGCCAAATGTGGGCCATCGAACTCACTGCTGTTGAGTGGCACGACTTCTGTCAAGGATTGGATCAGATCCTCTTAAACTTGGCAACCATTCGCCCGCATTTAATGGCAGAAGAACACATTAGCTTAGAACACAAAACGGATCGAATCATCCTAGTTGCAACAGGCCAACCCGATCAATTTAGTCTCTATTTACAGATTATTTCAGGTCGATCAGCAGAAGGAATATGGTCTGCAGAAGCAGTACCAGAACTGATCGAAGCTACTCACAAACTATCGCTGAGAATTTGATCAGCTCTTCGCTTCTACCTGATCAAGCTGTGCGAAGGCATCGGCAAAGATCTCAATCTTTTGATTCGGATCATTGCGTTGGGTGAGTGATTGTTGCAATTCGCCCAAATAGAGGGGAAAAGTAACACCCGGTTCAGGATGAAGTAACGTCCGAGCCCGTAAGTGAAACAAGGGAGATCCTGTTGCAGAAAACCGGCCCGATGAGACAAGATTTAAAGCTGCTTGCTGCAATGTCAGCTCTAATTGATCCGGAGTGATCGAATTGGCCACAACAATGACAGCTTGATTGGCTCCTCGATCATAGACAGTTGTATAAGGAGCTGCTCCAGGAATCTTGGTCTGCAGGATCGGAGTCAAACTGAGGGCAAAGCATCCCGCCGCCAGGACCAAGGTAAACCCTGTATAGCCAACCATCGCAAACCGCAACGACCACTGCCGGATCCAGGCCCAGATCGTGATCAATGTCAGAATCAGGGCAACACCACTACAGGCTGCTGCGATCAAACCAAAGATATTGTTATTCATGAGCTATGCTAAGTGAAGCGATTCCTCTGAATTCTAAGCTAAAATTTATTCCCTCAGAATGCTAACTTCGAGGATCTCAGACGATGGCTCCCCCTGACGCCGAAGCAAGATTAGATCGCCTCACAGCTGCTGTCAATCAGTTAACAGAGACAAGCCATCGTAGTATTGCACAGCTGGCTAACACCCAACAGCAGCTAGCCCAAGCCATCTTAAGGATGGAGGAAGGCCAAGCGGAGTTCCGGCAGAGGATCACTCACATCGAGCAAGACCAAGCTGAATTCCGCCACGTGATCACTCGCATGGAAGAAGGTCAAGCGGACTTCCGGCAGAGGATCACTTACATCGAGCAAGACCAAGCTGAATTCCGCCACGTGATCATTCGGATGGAGGAAGG
>CAZONZ010000518.1:1709-2903 GCA_964581005.1 uncultured bacterium | reverse complement strand
AAATTCCCCCCATTGATTGCCCCATTGGATGTAGCTGACGGAATCAAAGATCCGTAGCTGATGTAACAGATAAGACTCCCATCGATCTAAATCACGGAAGTCGATCCACTGTTGTTGAATCGCTTCTTGGTTTATGCGGTTCACTTGATGGGGAGCTGAGAGATATTTATCAAGTTTGATCACGATCTGTTGACTCGCCTGCTGCTCAACTCGATCGGTAAGACTGATCACCCGACGTTGATGATCTTGCCATGCTAGCCACCCCGTCAGGATCACAGCAACCCCCGTTTGGAGGATCAAAGCCCCCGCCAACACAGCTCGAAGGGGAACCCGCATCACTGGGCGGGGAGAGGATGGCGCATTAGGAAACAGGTTTAACATGGATATCCTGATCCTTGCTGAGGCAGGGTTTGGACGAAGAGAGCATCAATCGAGTAGAAGTAAAAGGCTTCAACCGAGGCGATCAAGATCAGCGTTGGCTTCCAAGTGTACGATAAGTGTAGCATTCACAGTTCGTAGACGAAAACAAACTTTGATATTTGCAATAACAGACTTGATCTAGCGGTGCTCGGTTCATATGGCCGTAATTTCAGCCAACCCGGATCCACGGATGGTCAGGATCATACAGTTATTGTTGATACAAGTGGGGCATGGGCTTTATTGAGAGGTCAGTTGTGGTGGGCAATTGGACCCAGCAGCAGGAGTCTGGAGAAACTAATGGTTTGAGGAGAGTGCTTATGGGTTTTACTGGTAACTATGTGAACGATCCAATCCAAAGCTGATCTAGAACGGAAGGAGTTAATCCATGTTGAGGTATATTACATTACCCGATCAGGTGCTGCCCCCTGTGGCCCCTTATTCTCATGCTGTGCGAGCAGGCGATTTTCTGTTTGTGACCGGACAGCTGTCTGAGGATCCTCAAACGGGTGAAGTCATCCGTGGATCCATTGAGGAGCAAACTCGACAGGTGATGGAGAATCTCCGCTTGGTTCTGGATCATGCCCAAACCAGCTTTGATCGGGTGGTGATGGCCCGGATCTTTGTGACCGATTTTCGAGACTATGCCGTGGTGAATCAGATCTACTCCTCTCATTTTCCTCCAGATCGCCTGCCCTGCCGGACAACTGTGGGCGTGCTGGGTCTAGCCGGTTCAGGGGATGTCGAGATTGATCTGATCGTTTACTGTGGACCTGA
>CAZONZ010000518.1:0-1609 GCA_964581005.1 uncultured bacterium | reverse complement strand
TAGGTCAGGGATCCGATTCGCAATTTCTCAAGTTTGATCCGGAGCAGAGTGATCATCGGGTCTATCGAGTCGAGCGGGGCGGCGAGGTCACCTATCATGGTCCAGGCCAGTGGGTGGCATATCCGATCTTGAATTTGCGCCGACACCAACAGGATCTGCACTGGTATTTACGACGGTTGGAGCAGGTCTTGATCGAGGTGTTAGCTCAACTGGATCTCAAGGGTGAACGGATCCCAGGACTCACAGGCGTTTGGGTGGAGGGTGTCAAAGTTGCAGCGATCGGGATTCGTGTGACTCGTTGGATCAGCTTTCACGGGTTTGCTTTGAATGTCTGCCCCGATCTCAGCGCCTTTGAAGCTATCGTCCCCTGTGGTATTTCGGATCGATCCGTCGGGGCCTTGAACCAATTTCTCCCAGAGATCACAATGGATCAGGTTCAAGCCTTGATCATTGAATGCTTCACCCAACTCTTTCAGCTCACGCCTAAATGGGTCGATCAATCCAGATGGTGTGGAGAAGGGAGTCGAGATGGGCAGTACATGGCTGATCTCTGAGAGGTCACAAGCCCCAGATCCTCCCATCCCCCTGGGATCACATCGTCGAAAGAGCTGCAATCCCAGCTTCGTCCAAAATGCGAGGGATCAGATGCTCTGTTTTGATGGCCATCAGGTGAACACCTTGGCAGATTTGGCGGGCCTGTTGGACTTGTTCGGCAGCGATCCGAATTCCTTCTTCGAGGGGCTGCTGGGCATCGGCTAGGCGCGTGATGATCGAGTCGGGGATCTGAACGCCTGGGAGATATTTGTTGATAAATGCTGCATTTTTAGCGGATTTCAAGAGAAAAATTCCAGCCAGGATCGGTTTGCCACTGGGACAGCCTAATTTTTGCATGAAGCTTTCTAACTGATCGAAGTCGGTGATCATTTGGGTCTGGAAGAACTGAGCTCCACGCTCTAGCTTTTTCTCGAAGCGACGTTGCAGGCCCGACCAACTCCGGCTTTGGGGCTCAACAGCGGCTCCGGCATAGATCTGAGTGGCTTGATCAGGAAGAGGTTTCCCGTTGCAGTCTTCGCCTTGATTTAACTTCTGGATCAAGGTTAGGAGGCGAACACTCTCCAGATCAAAGACCGCTTTGGCATCCGGGCAGTCTCCAACTTTCAAGGGATCTCCGGTTAAAGCAAGAACATTGTGGATCCCAAGGGCTGAGGCTCCCATCAGATCGCCCTGTAACGCTAAACGATTGCGATCCCGGCAGGCTAATTGGAAAACAGGCTCGATCCCGGCTTGTTGGATTAGGAGGGCAGCCGCAAGAGGACTCATCCGGGCCACTGCGCGATTAGAATCGGTCAGGTTGACAGCGTGGACCCGGCCTTGCAAATTCGGGATCTGGGAAAGCATGTGATCAGTATTGGATCCTTTTGGTGGCGTCAACTCCGCTGTCACCAGAAACTCTCCCCGCTGAGCAGCAGCTTCGAGCTGGGATCGAGCTGGTTGGCTCCCCGCAGCAGAGGTTGCGATCACAGAGTGGGAAAGGGTTGGGGTCAGAGTGGATGGAGACGTCACAGAGATCACTCACAAACTAGCATCAGCATCTATAACTATAGCAGCC
>CAZONZ010000517.1:0-2912 GCA_964581005.1 uncultured bacterium | reverse complement strand
GCTTTGATCCTGTGTTGTTTTTGTATAGAGAGTGCTGGTTTTATCCTGTGTTGACTTGGGATCGTGAGTTCTGGTTTGATCTTGTGTTGTCTTGGGATCGTGAGTCCTGGTTGGATCTTGGGTTGTCTTGGGATCGAGAGCTTTCTTGGGAGCCTGGGTTGACTTGGGATCGGGAGGCTTCATGCCAGTTTGGGGTGGATCTGGGATCGTTGGGATCCATCCTTTGCGGGGGGCTGAGGGGATCGGGCTGAGGAGCAGGTTGGGATCTTGAGGCGGGCGAAGAGACTTGAGGCGGAGCCGATCGAGATGGATCGGAGAATAAGGGGGAGATAGGGGGAGTGAGATCACGTCCAAAGGTCAGCGTTTGCGGGGAGTAGAGGGCCGCTTCAAGCGCTTGGCTGAGGATCTCCATACTGCTGATCCGTTTGTCGGGATCCTTTTCGAGACAGGTCATCACCACCTGTTCAAGGCTGGCTGGGATCGATTCGGCTAGATGAAGTTGACGGATGTGGATCGGAGGATGGTGATTGTGAGCTTCGATCCAGGCCCAGAGAGAATCGGTCTCAGGCTCGATCGGCATTTTACCTGTCAACATTTCATAGAGCACGATCCCCAAGGAGTAAACATCAGAGCGGGGATCGAGTACCTTACCCCGTAACTGTTCAGGTGACGCATATTTCAAGGTGCCCACAAATCCGAGGATGGATGTGCCCATGCTGATCGTGATATCACTCATGATCTTGGCAATCCCAAAATCGAGGATCTTGATCGTTTCCCCTAGTCGTCCCCTCGCCAGGGTGGGATCTTGGAGCACAAACAGATTGCTGGGTTTAATATCACGATGGATGACACCTTTGATCCGGGTCGAACCCACATCTCGAACAAAAGTATGGGCATAGTGCAGGCCCGCACAGATCTGTTGACCCAGTTTCACCACACGCTCTGGATCCATGCTCCCCTGCTTGAGGATCAATCGGCTCAGACTGCAGCCTGTCAGTGGGGGGGTTCCTAAAAATTCCATAACCAGAAATGGACGATCCTGATCCGTGCCATAGTCGAGGATCTTGATAATATTGGGGTGATCGCCCAGTAAGATGCTGACCTGGATCTCAGCCTGGAAGCGGTGTTGCAGCTGTTCTTGCTTCCTGAGATCCCCACTGAGTGTAGACCGGAGCAGCTTGATCGCCACGGTTCGATCAAACATCTGAGTATCTGTGGCCCGAAACACCTCGCCCATCCCACCGCCGCCGATGCGCTGTTCCAGCCGATACCGTTGATTGATCACCTGCCCGGAATGAAGAGGACCCATGTCTTGCTGCTACCAACCTGAATGATGATGCTAGACATTATGGCGTTTATTCCCTGATCTCTGTCGATTTTGATAACCCCAGGAGGTAATTGCGATGACCACTGCAACCAGCCAACAGATCGAACAGTTAGCCGCCGCGATCGGCAATGAAGTCTACATTGATGTGGAGAAATGGCACCTTTACCTGAAGGACGCTAAGCTCCATACCGACTTAGCCGAACGGTTAGCGCCGATCATCCTTGATCAAGCGGTGAGTGAAGCCGCTGTCACGGAAGTACTGCAACAGATCCCGATCAAGCTGGGCGGAGGTCGCACCCAATTATCGCTCTCAGACGTCTTACCGATGCAGAGTCTCTTAAATCTCCTGGATGTCTTGGAGGAGTTCAGCCGATCCTGGACTTAGCAAATCTGATCTTAAGGTGGCTTCCAAGATTAGCTAGGATGACAGGTGGTTTTGGGGCAAGGGATGATGCAATCTCGTTTTTGGATCGTGATGGGGTTGGTGGGAATGGTCACCGGCTGTCAAGGCAGCGAATGGGGAGAGCGCTTTGGAGCAGCGGTTCGAGTCCAACCGATCGACGGCGAGCCCACACCGATCCCGCTTTTGCTGGAGTCCCCGACTGTGATCGAGCCCACTCCAGCGTTTCCGTTCAACACGCTGCTGCCTGAGGGATCAACCCCCACTCCGCCTACACAAACCCCAACCCCTGATCTCAACTCCCGCCTTGATCCCTTGCCAGAGCCTCGTCTTACCTCAAGCCCGCCCCAGAGGTTGCCAGGTCGTTTTACCGATCTAGACTCCGTAGTGTTGGCCGCCGAAGCCATTGCTCAGCTGGATCAATTAGGGGTCTTTAATCATCTGCCGGGTCCTCAGTTTGAACCGGATCGAAGTGTGCGGCGAGGGGAATTTGCCCGTTGGCTCGTGCTGGCCAATCATGCGATTCATGCCGATCAACCCAGTCGTCAGATCCGGTTAGGGTCCGTGGACGAACGCCCGATCTTTTTGGATGCGGCTGAAGATGATCCGAATTTTATCTACATTCAGGCATTGGGGGCGGCTGGATTGGTTCAGGGAGATGAGAATCAAGAGTTTCGACCGGATAGCCTGCTCTCACGCGCCGATCTGGTGCGCACGAAGATCCTGTTAGATCTACCACCGGGATCTTTAACGGGTGATCGAGAGGAATTGATTGAGAGCTGGGGCTTTCGAGATAGCGATCAGATCCCCGATGATGCCGTTGCTGCGATTGTTGCAGATCGATCCTTGGGGGATAACTCGACGATTCTGCGAACTTTTGGTCCCATCCGAGCTCTCCAGCCGCTTGAACCTGTGACTCGTGCTGAATTGGCCATTGCCCTCTCGGCTTTTGGGGATCGAACAGCTGCCGATGCCATTGCCGATCTGCCCTCCCCCGCACCAACCACAAGCCCGTCCCCAGATCCAATCCCCCCACAAGAGCCCAGCCCGCCGCCCGCTCCCCGTACCGCATCCCGGGGGTGCACCCCGGCGTCTTGCCCCGCGACGAGGAGACGCCCGACGACCCGGACGTCCCCGGCGCCCCGGACGCCGCCGAGGCCCGACTGGAAGGCAACCGGCCGCGGC